>DYJG01000018.1 GCA_020723225.1 Desulfobacca acetoxidans
GCCCTCGGCGGCTATCGTGAGGGCGTTCATCACATCGCCCTGCACATCTTCGGGAAACGCCTCGAAGTCCCTCCGTGCTGCCTTGATCCATGAAATCGGGCGTGTGTCCCTCATAAAGGGATGTTGACATATCTGTCAACATTATGCAAGCATTTTCCAGGAACGGGGGCTGCGCCCCCCCTGCCAAGGTGGGGCGTGGAACACGCCCACAACCCGCGCGCGGGCGTTTAAGCTTTTCGCAATAATAAGCTGGCACAATGTCAATGAGGAAGAGAACGACAAGCACCTTATTATAAATGATTTGGCTATGAAAGGTTTTTGGTCCGAAGAAAGGTTCTTGACGATAGCGGATATAGCACTTTAAGCTACGATTTACCTCTCACCTCACTTATTCTTGCCAAGTGTATGGTAACCTTCTGAGTCCCTTTATTTTTTATAGAACCGCGGGACGAATAAAATGATCACTGTGTAGATTTCCAGCCGGCCCAGGAGCATGTCCAGGGAGAGGACCCACTTGGCAAACTCCGGCATACCGGCGTAATTGTCCATGGGACCCACAAGATCAGGTCGGCGGTTTTCAGGCCCGACTCTTCCAGCACCCGGGGATTAGAGCCGGAGCCCTGCAAGATCTGCACATCCAGGTGATCGCTCACTCGCATGAGGGGTTCAGCGTCAATGTCGATGGTCACCACTTCCTTCTTTTCCTGGGCCAGCCATTCCGCGAAGTGATAGCCCACTTCGCCCGCGCCAACGATGATGATCTTCAAAGCCGGAACCTCGTTTTTTCAGGCTATGGTTTTTAGAGGAGGTTATTATTTTCGCTGCATTCGCATTTGTGGTAAACAACAGATAAGCACAGCCGGGAATTTTCCAGGCCGACAATAATCTTCTCTTAACATACTTATTGAAATGGCGAGAGAACTTTTTAGACCCTTACTGCCTTATGGCAAAATGCCTCAGACCCTGCTGATCGGAGGATTTGCCGGCATCATTCTGGTGGGGACCTTGTTGCTTTTACTGCCGTGGTCCCAAACCAAGGGCGAGGTGGGATTTGTCGATGCCCTGTTTACCTCCACCTCTGCGGTCTGCGTCACCGGCCTGGTGGTGGTGGATACCGGCACGGCCTACACCCTGTTCGGACAAACGGTGATCGTGGCCCTGATCCAGATAGGCGGTCTGGGCATCATGACCTTTGCTGCCCTGGCTTACCTTATGCTGGGCCGGCGTCTGTCTCTGGCCTCCCAGGCGGCCTTGCACGACGCCTTTTTTCAACGGGATCTGGGTATCGAATTTAGGAAAAAATTCTTTCAAATATTGCTGATTACGGCCAGTATCGAGTTGATCGGCTTCTTTTTGATCTTTTTGGCTCTTCTATGGCGCCAGGCCCCTGCTGTGCCGGCGTTGTTTTCCGCCTTTTTTCACTCCATCTCCGCCTTTTGCAATGCCGGCTTCTCCATCTACAAGGACAACCTCATTGGCCTGCGGGACAGTCCGGTGATCATGGCTACGGTCATGTCCCTCATCGTCCTGGGCGGTTTGGGCCATATGGTGGTTTTCGAGGTCTGGCATCACGGCAGAAACTGGTTCTCCCGAAAACATCGATCCGGCCCCAACCCCATTTCCACGCACTCCAGGGTGGTCCTGAGGACGACCCTGGCGTTAATTACCATCGGCTGGCTGGGCATCATTCTTCTGGGCCAAACCCCCTCGGAGGACACCTGGGGGATGAAACTCTCCTGTGCCTTGTTTCAATCCGTCACCGCCCGCACTGCCGGTTTCAACACGGTGGACATCGGGGTCATGCCGTTGGCCTCCCTGCTGCTCATCACTCTGCTCATGTTCATCGGCGGCTCTCCCGGTTCTTGCGCCGGCGGGGTCAAAACCACAGGGCTGGCCATTACCCTGGCGGAGTTCAAGGCCAAATTGAAAGGCGAGGAACAGGTGGTCATTCTCGACCGCCGGGTGCCCAAACCTCTCCTGGACCGCACTATGGTATTGTCTGACCTGGTCTACGCCAACCCCAATTTTCTCTTCACCCCCCTGCGCCTGCCTTTCGGCGGTAAAGGCGAGAGCGGTTGGATCATCGAACAGCGCAACGGCCACCTGGCCAAGAAGGACGGGGCCTTCATCTACAGCGCTGAACTGGTGCGAGCCTAGCTCGCCATGGGGTAGATTTATCGGCGGATCGAGAGAAGTTGCAGATAAGGTCTGGATCTGGCAAGTTTTCTTGCTGTTTGATAAACTTCAGTCTTTCTATTGAAAATCCTGATATTTACATTGCGTTCCTCCGGGTGTTCTTTTACATGTCTGTTCCAGGCTTCTTCATCGGTCTCGCCAGGCTCTACATCAATAATTGCCAAACGAATATCGAAATACTTGTTTAATCCTTCACTATTTTGATATTTCCTCAGTTTCATCGTTACCTCTCTCTATGATTTGGCGAATAAAGCGATGGGACTTCATGGAATGATTCAAATAAACGGTTCTTCCAGTTCCCGCATAATTGCAAGCAACTCTTGGTTACTTTCGAAAGCTTGCTGGCAAAGATTTTCAAGCTTTTGGTCGTTCCTGCATCCAGCTTTTTGTTGTAAGAATTGCATGATTGAGGCCATCGACAGTAGAGATATCTTCATATCCTTAAACAGAGAGGATAATTGTCGGTAAACCCTCGGTCTGACCGGATGCAGGTAATTTTTGGTCCTGGTGGGAAGCGGCCGGAATTCTAGTTTTTTCACTGCGGCCACAATGCGCCTCAAGATTTCTGCAGCGCGGCAAGGAAGGAAAATGTAATCCTCCACCTCAACCTGGTAGGCTTCCTTAGGCAGTTTTTGTTCCTTGCTCAAGATAATGAGTTTTGTCGGTGGCTTCAATCTGTTGAGGACAGCCATTACTTCCGGTCCTTTAGAGAAATTAAGGATGATCAGATGGAAAGATGTTCCATCCAGTGCCGCCGCAAAGCTGCAGGCGTCCTGGGCCACGATGACGCGATGCCCCCGAAATTCCAGGGCTCCGGCAATAAGAGACAAAACAGGCAGGTCTTCATATATCATGAGGATATCCGCTGATTTCACGGCAATTCTCTCGACCAGACAAAAATTTTACTTCAGAGGGTTGGGTTCAATTTAAAAGTTGCAGTCGGACGTTTGGCTGCGGTGAAAGAAACATGCCTTAATATCGGCAAGCTTAATATGGCAGGGTTGAAAGGCGGCGTCTATTCGCCAAATGATTATTTTTACCTGATCGAAATGACTAGAAGATTTACCTGAAAAATCACTCAGTCGAAATGAATTCGTGGGACGCGGCATATTTGATCAGATCAGCCAGGGTTTTAAGGTTCAATTTCCTCATGATGTTGTACCGGTGGGCGCGCACCGTGGGGGGGCTGATATAGAGAAGAGCCGCGATTTCCCGGGGTTTTTTGCCCTCGGCCAGGAGTTTCAGGACTTCCCTTTCGCGCCGGGTGAGCTTTTCCGTTTCGGTCTCCACCAAGGCCAGGTCCCGGAGGATGTTGGCCAGGAGGGGGGACAGGTAGAAGTCCCCCCTCCTGATGGTGTCGATGGCCCGGAAAAGTTCCGAATCCGCATCCTCCTTGAGCAGGAAACCGTCGGCCCCGGCTTTCAGTCCCAATTGCACGAAGCTTTTCTTCTTGTGCATGGTTAAGAGCAAGACCTTTATGTGAGGATACAGCCTCTTTATTTCTTCAGTGGCTTCCAGGCCCCGGAGGTTGGGCATGGAAATGTCCAGGATGATCAAGTCCGGGTGGGTGGATTTTAGCAATTCCAAGAGTTCGAGGCCGTCACCTGCTTCGCCCACCACTGCGAAATCTTCCACTTCCTGGATAATTTTTCGGATGCCCCGGCGGAATATCGCGTGATCATCAGCCAGAACAATGGAATAAAGTTTCACCTTAAGCCTCCAAGTCCGGACAGGGAACGGTAAAGGAGATTTTTGTGCCTCGATTTTTCTCGCTTTGCAGATGGAAAGAGCCGCCCAAAATCTTGATCCGTTCTTCCATGGCCAGCAACCCCAAAGACCGCTTGGCGTTCAGAACTTGAGTACTGTCAAACCCCCTCCCATCATCTTCGATGATTATGGAAATTTCCCGTCTGTTTCTTTTGGCCCCCAGGGAACCCTTTTTTGCCTGGGCATGTTTGCCGATATTGGTCAAGGCTTCTTGCAGAACCCGATAAATGACCGTTGCCGCGGGCACGTCGAACAGGCCATCCAGATTGTCCACCTCAACTTTCCATTTGATTTGTGGCTGCAGTTCCTTGAAGTCTTCCACCATATTGCCCAAAGCAATGGTCAGTCCCAAATCTTCCAGATCGCCCGGACTCAAGTCATGATAGAGACGCCGCACTCCTTCGATGGTCTCGCCGATGCTCTGGAGAATCCGGTTCACCGTCTTTTTTAAGGAAACTTGCCTGGGCGCCAGCTCCTTTTCCAGGGAGCGGATGGAGAGCTTCAAAGCCAAGAGGGCATGGCCCAGTTCATCGTGCAGTTCTCCGGCCAGGCGTTTGCGCTCTTTTTCCTGGGCGTCAATGAGCTCAGCGGTAAGGATTCGCAGTCTTTCCCCGGTTCTCCTCAGGGCTTGTTCGCCCTGTTCGCGCTGGATGGCAGTCCCCAAGATACTGGCCGCAGCTTTCAGGGCCTCAAGTTCCGCGGCCGACCATTGCCGTTCCTCTTTAATACCATCGAAGCCAATCATCCCCCACCAGTGCGACCCTGCGAACATCGGCATAACCACGATGGACTTGATCTCCTGGGAGGCCAGAAACTTCTGTTCGCAAGGGGGAAAATCCCGGACATGGCCGACGATCATGCGGCCCCGGGATAACTCTTCTTCCCAGCGGCCAAAGCCGGCGCGCCTCCAGGGAAAGTTTTGGAGTTGCGGGTTGCCCAACCGCGGCTCGATTCCCGGTGCGGTCCATTCATACCGTTGGCTGGTCAGTATTTCCCCCGCCTCATGCGGATGATTTTCGAAAATATAGGCGCGGCTCACAGCCGCGGATTCCCCCAAACGCCGCAAAATCTCCTGAATGTCTTTGGTCCAGGATTCGCTTTGCAGGAACTTCTCAGCGGCGATGCTCACCGCTTCCAAAATGGCTTCCCGCCGCCGGAGTTTAAGTTCGGCTTCCTTGCGCTTGCTGATATCCCGGGTGACTCCCAGGATACCCACCGCGCAGCCTAGTTCATCCCGCAAAAAGGAAGCTCTCACTTCCGTCCAGACAGTGGAGCCGTCGCGGCGGAGTTGCTCCAACTCCAGGGTCCACGATCTGCCCGGATCCGGAGCGCTCCTTTCCAATGCCGTTCCCTCGGCCAAGATCTTCCGGGCCGGTTCGGCAGAGGCGGTAGTTAAAATTTCTTCCAGGGATTGGGCCATCACTTCCTCGGGGCTAAACCCCCGCAGGAATTTGACGGAGGGACTGACATAGGTGAAATGCATGTTCAGGTCCGCGGTCCAAATCACATCGGAAACATTTTGGGCCAGCAGTCGGTAAAGCCTCTCACTTTCCTCCAAGGCTTTTTCGGCCTCTTTGCGCTGGGTGATGTCAAAAAGAACGCCGCTGATATGGTCAATCCGGCCGGTGGGGGCGCAAGATATCTGCCCACGCCCTTGAATCCAGAGAACCCCTCCGTCTTTCTTGCGGATGCGGTACTCCCGAACATAGCGGAGGTCGCCCCGTAGTGCTGCCAGCAGGGCCTCCCTGGCTCCCGGTGCGTCCTCCGGGAGGATCAAGCCGGTCCATTTCAGCAGGCCGTTATCGAAATCCTCTTTCTTATAACCAGTTAGGGACTCAATTTTGCGGTCGAAGAAGTCCACCCTGCCGTCGGCATAGCCTTTGAAGACCACGGCCGGTATTTGGTTGACCAGCAGCCGGTACTGCTCTTCGCTCTTTACCAGGGCCTCCTCGGCCTGGACCCGTTTGCTGATATCCTCATAAAAAATCAACCGGTCACCCGTGGCCAGGGCCACCGCCCGGAAATTTACCACCTTGGTGGTGCCGTCTTTGCATGAGACCTGGAAGGTCCTGGGCTTGACCTCTCCCACTTGCGGTTTCTTAAATTCTTCTTTCCAATCGGCAATCACCATTTGCCGGTAGGAAGGGTCCGGGAAAGCCTTGCGGAACCATTCCCTCCCGGTGGGGAGGTCATCCAGGGTGTAGCCGAACATCTTGGTAAACTTGGGGTTGAGATACTGGTAGCGGCCGTCCTTGCCGATAATCGAAATACCCGAGGGCGCGGCTTCCACCAGGGTGCGGTATTTAATTTCCGATTGCCTGAGGGCCTCTTCCGCATGCAGACGCTTCGTAATGTCGATGCCCACTTCCAGGACCAGCAAAGAACCGTCAACGTCAACAAAAGGATAACCGTACATCTGGTAAATACGGCCCGAGGTACTGGTCCATTGGGACTCCTGGGGGGATTGGACGGTTAAAACCCGCTCTGCCGAACAATTTTCACAGGGCTGAGACCCCTCCCGGAGGATTTCGTAGCATAGCCTGCCGTCGGGCTCCCCAAAATGTTCCCGAAAGACGCGATTGGCAAAGCGGACAGCGTGGTCCGGCCCGTGAAGGTAGATATAAACAGGAAGCTCGTCGAGAATGGCAAAAAGGCGCTGCCGTTCTGCTTCCAGGATAGCCTCGGCCTGCCGCCGCTTGGTGACGTCCAGGCCCACGGACCCCACCAGGAAGGGCCGGCCGTCCTTAGCCAGGATAGGAAAGCGGTTGATCAGCCAGGCATGAGGGCCGTCTTCCTGTTGGAGCGTGACCAGAGTCTCCAAAGACTTGCCGGTGGCGATGGCTTTTTGATCCAATTCCCTTATGTGCCGGGCCGTGTCCTGCGGCCAGATTTCCTCCAGGGTTTTTCCCTGCCATTTTCTGGCGAATGCCTTTTCCCAGGCCCTATTGGCGAACAGGTAGCGGCCTTGCAGATCGCGGATTACCGCGCCGCCCGGCAGGTGCTGCATAAAAGCCAGAAAAAGTTCTTCGCTTTCCCGGAGGCGGTCCACCATCTGCTGGCGCTCCTCGATCTCCATGGCGCGCCCGACCCCCTCCTTCCGAATGGATTCTTCGTCGCTCCTTTGGCGGGGCGATTTATTTTGTTTCATGGCGTTTGCTTCCCTTAGAAAAGAAATGAAGGGAATCCGGAGGCAGAAGAGATTATTCTTTTGCGGGAAAAAGCTGCTCCGTTACTGCCTTGCCTCGGGGAATCATCCTTGTTCAGTGAGAGCTTTTACAGGGAGCGGAGGGTTTCGAAACTCTGGTCAGCGATCAGCATAACGACAGAAGAAGATCCCTGCAATTTGTTACCACAAGATTTCTAGAAAATCAATTCCGCCGAGATCTCAAAAACCACGAATACCCTGATGCAGTATCAATTAAGGTTATTACTGGTTGTCGGAGAACCCTTATGGGATCGTCGGGTTGGGGCCAACAAGGAAATAGCTGGGACGAGCCGCGGCGAAGAGCGCGTCCGCCGACTTCTTGGCCAGGGAGCAATAAACAGAAGCGGTAGTTGTGCCCCGGCGCAAGAGTTCTTTTAAAAATACCCCCGCTCTTTCCCGGGCCAGGGCCTGATCGGCATATTCGCCTTCCCCCGGCAAAATATAATCGTGCAGCCATTCCAGCAACTGCTCGCCGTAGCTGGCCACCGTCGTCTTGCAGGAGTGGTTTCTCCATCTTCGCCCCTTTAGGCTGAGATTCTTGCTAAAGTGATAGAATCCCTTGAAAAATTATGTCCCGGAGTCAAACTCTCTCATTGGCGGCATGATAGCAAAGGTTTGTAAAAAAAACTCAACTGGGATTTCAGTTCCAAATATTGCCCAACTTCTTACTTGATCGGTAATCTATGAACTTTAGATAACACCGACCGGGACCTGATGAACACGCTCAAAAAAAACCTTTCAAGCTATCCCACAGTCATTGATCAGTAGCATTTGTGAGCCGGTGAAATCAGGCTGCGTTTCTTTGCCCGGAGTTTTCCCTTCACTAACCTAAAAACCACCGCCCGGTCATCGCAGCTTCCCTTGAGTTTTCTGTACAGCCGATCATCCTGAAAAAGCCGGAGAAACTGCGCCTGTCCTTCCAGGGTCTGGAGCTGCTCCATCTTGTCCCCTATCTCCGCGAAGGGCGGGAACCCGGCAAGGCGCTCATGAAAGAAGCGCTCCAGCACCGGGTGGGGGATGGTTCGGGTTGGCTCCGGTCTCTCCGGGGCAGCCGCACTCCCGGAAGCTGCCGCCGCCTGTAACAATTCTCCGGTGAGATTGCCGAAGTCCAGGCGGCAGGGGCCGTGATTGAAGAGGAAAAAGCTGGAGATGAGGCTTTCCCTTGCCCACATCCGCATCAGCTCCCCCATGATCTCGGCCCGGGCCGGGGAAAGCGGAATGGGCTGCTTTAAGCAGAGGAAATCCCGGAAATGCTCCGCGCCGGCCTTCTCTTCGAAGGTCCCCTGCCACACCAGGTATTCGGGAAAGAGGATGCAGGGCAGGGGCCGCACCGGGTAAATGCCGCAGAGGCCGTTTTCCAGAAAGGGGCAGGGCTTCTCAAGTTTTACCGCCACTGTCCGCAGCCAGGCATCCCGCTCCTCAAGGAACAGCCCCAAGGTGTAAAAGCGCGAATAAATGGCCGTCACCGGCTCCTTCAGGTGCAGCGCGGCTCCCAGCAGATCGATGACGCTCACCTGAATCTGCAAATCCTTATTTTTACATCCCGGCCGGGCGCAGGCAGGATCGCATTGAAAATCCGATTCGCATGAGGCCAGCCGCGCCCGGCGCCGGAGATACGCAGTCAGCCAATCCCGGGGGTTTTCATAAGGCGGCAATTTTATGAATGATTCCATATTTAGAAGATTTTACCACAGAGACACTGAGGACACAGAGTTTCACAGAGGATAAATATTTTATTTAGGCGGGGAACCCGCCTAAATAAAATTTTCTCTGTGAAACTCTGTGCTCTCTGTGTCTCTGTGGTGAATCATCTTAGATTTTTGCACGACATAATGATAAACTCATCATCCGAAAGGAGCCGAGCCGTGGGTCTGACCGCCCGGGACGTGATGGACACCAGGTTTCATACGCTCAAGCCGGAAGACACGGTGGCGGACGCGGTGCGGGCCATCCAGGAGGCGAGCCGGGAGACGGGCCAGACCGTGTTCGGCATGATGGTGACCGACGCCGGGGGCAACCTTTTGGGCATGCTCTCCATTTATGATATCTTCCTGCTGCTGCGGCCCAAGCATATCCACATCTGGGGGGAGATGGAGGACCTGGAGGTTTCCGGAGTTCTGGAAGCCGCGTGCCGGCGGGCCAAGGGCATGCTGGTGGGGGATATCATGACCACCCAGGTGGTAACCATCACCCCGGAGACCCATCTGCTCCTGATCATCGACATCATGATCAAAAGACATATCCGCCGCCTGCCGGTCCTGGAACACGGCAAAATCGTGGGGATGGTCTATTTTTCCAGGGTTTTCAACCACCTCCGGGATCTGCTCTCCGCTTGAGAAGGACAGCCCCCAAGGTGGAGCCCAGAACCCAGAACCCAAAACCCGGAACCCATTCGCCATGCCCATCATCGCCTACCAGAACGTCCTCCAGGGCCTGACGGTCCAGGAGGCCATGCGCCGCCAGATCATCTCCCTGGACCGGGAGGCCCCCCTGGAGCAGGCCGTGCGGTTCTGCATCAAGTACAAGGTCAATGCCCTGTTAATCACCGGGAAAAACCAGGAAGCCCTGGGAGTGGTGTCCAAGACCGATCTTATGGGGGCCTTTTACGCGGGGTTGCCCAGCGACAGTGCTTGCGGCGGGGTGATGGTGGGGCCGCCCCTGTTCTGCCTCCCGGAAGAGACCCTGGACGCGGCCCTGGACACCATGCGCCGCCACCGGGTGCACCGCCTCTATGTCCGGGGGGAGGACGGGCGGACCGTGGGCGTTTTGGCCTATCCCGATATCGTGGGCATCCTTTACCGTTATTGCATCAATTGCCGAAAGAGCCTGCGGCTGAAAGAAGGGTCCGAGACCCTGGAAGACAATTTTAGGGTGCGGGAGGTGATGACTCCGGAGATTCACGCCAACCGGAAGGACGACAGCCTGCAGCAGGTGATGGAGACCCTGGCGGCGTACAGGTTCGGCGCGGTGCTCATCCGGGACAGGGATGGCGAGGCCGTGGGGGTGGTCTCCAAGACCGACTTGATCCTCGCCTACAAACACGGGGTGCCCACGGAGGCTCCGGCCCGCGCGGTGATGAACTCGCCGGTGCAGGCGGTGGACGCGTCCCATGATTTGGTGGACGCTCTCAGAACCATGATCTTTGCCGACGTGCACCGCCTCTTTGTCTATCAGGACGCCCCCGGTAATCTGGTGGGTATCCTCTCACTCTCCGACGTGGCCCGGTTCCGCTCCGGCACCTGCCGGGCCTGTTTGGTCAGCCGTATAAAAATATAGTTCCGAGTTCCAAGTTCCAGGTTTCGGGTTTGCCTCACTCATGCACGAGCGATCAGCTCACCCGTAAATCATAAAAAGTTCCATCATGACCTTACCTTAACTTGGAACTTGGAACCTGGAACTTGGAACTGCTTTTCGTTATCCCAGCGATTCCGGGGGAACCGGCAGGGGTGGAATCACCGGGGCCAGGTGGTGGTATTTCAGGCCAAAGGCTTTCAACTCAAAGGCCTTGGGATTAACTGCCTTGGTCAGCTCAATCTCCCGGGGCGTGAGCACCCGGACAAAACCCTGAGCGTCCAGGATGGCGAATTCCATGCCCTGGTTCAGACAGGCGTTAATCGACTGCTCCCCCTTGATGTCATGGTGGGAGACGCAAATCAATTTGGCGGCAAAAGCCCCGGAAAAGGAACATAAAACGGTTACCAAGGCAATCAGCAGCACCGCGCACAGTTTCTTCTTCATTTTCAGCAGCCTCCATTTGCGGAAGATAAAAATAAACTTAACTTACAGGTAATAATCCTTACGGAGAAAGTCAACCTGCCGGAAGACAATCGGAAATCGCTGTCTAACTTAGGTATGATCTTCATTCTTTTAACGGAAAACGGGCCTTTTGCAAAAGTCTTTACTCTGCGAATCTTTTTCTCTGCGCTTTCTGCGTCTCTGCGGTGAATTCTGCTTGTTTTTCACCGCAGAGACGCAGAGAAAGCGCAGAGAGAATTAGGATCAACTACGCATTTTGCAAAAGCCCCGGAAAACGAAAAACGAAAAACGGAAAACAATCCCCAAGGAGGGCCGATGAAAAGACTCCCCGTAGAGGCTATGGCGGGCCACACCTGGCTGGAACAGCTTTTTAGCTGGATCTCCCTCGGTCTGGAAATTGTGGGAGTGGCCATCATCCTGGCGGGAGCGATTATCTCCACCGTCGTATTTGTCTATTGGCTGCTCAAAGAGAAGTCCCTGGACAAATATTACCAGGAATATCGAAGCACTTTCGGCAAGGCCATACTCCTGGGATTGGAGTTTCTCGTGGCCTCCGATATCGTCAATACCGTGGCCGTGGGCCTCACTTTTAAGGACCTGGGAATATTGGGTTTGCTGGTCCTGATCAGGACTTTTCTCAGCTTCGCCCTGGAAGTGGAGATCAACGGCAAATGGCCCTGGCAGGGCGGAGAAGCAGCCGGGAAATCGAATTCCGTCACCCCAGGGTGAGGTTGGAAAAGACCAATTCGTAAGTGGCCAGTGCGGCAAGGAGGATATAAGAACTCAAGGAGATGAGTAGAAGCCTTTTTTGCAGGACAGGAAGCGGTTTTTCCAGGCTGGGGATCTTCCGGAAGGGCATCAGGAGACCCACGCCGATTCCCGCCAGTCCTCCCACCAGGATCAGAAGATAAAACAGATAGCCGATGTAGCGGTATTCGGAATGCAAAATGCAAAACGGGCAATGATGAGTGGGCAGCTCATAGATATAAAGGGAGATGAAAGAAAACAGGGCCAGCCAGGAAACGATGAAAGCCGCCAGGCTGATAAAAGAATAGAGATAGCCTCCCCGGTTGCGGCGAAAAAAGATGATGCCGGCAATCAGGGTGGCAGCCAACCCGACATAAAAGGCCAGTTCCATGGGCAAGGGGGGCAGGATCGCCAACTCGGTAAAAAAACCCTTGCTGCCGGCGGAGGTAAACAGGGTGCCGCAACAGGAAGTGATGACTTCGGGTTTCAGGTCCAGAAAATACGCGGCCTGGAGCGCGGTCTCAACCAGGATCATGGGCGTGATGGCCAGGAGAAAGAGATATTTTTGTTTGACCAGGGGATAATCGTAACCCTGGTTATCCGCATAATTGAGGATCAGCCACATCCCCGCCAACAGAAAATTCATCACCTTTAAGAGAGTCGCAGGATAACCCCAGGGGTTGACGTTCAGGGAACCCGCGGCGCACATGGCCCCGGTAAAGAAAACGTGCAGGCGGTCCGCGGTGCAGACGAAGAGGAACAGCGATGCCGCCTGAAAGGCAAAGGCATAGGCCATCAGCACGGCAACCAGGTAAGTCCTCCGCTCCAGCGCCAGCTGCAGTTCGCTGCCGCTTTTAATATCCCAGTGCTTCAGGATCTTCACTCCGAAATAGTCGGCATACAGCAGCATGCCGCTCACCAGGAGGGAGCCGACAAACAGGGCGAGAATATCCGGTCTGAAAAACATTTACGCGGCCTTGGCGTCGCTGACCACTCGCCCGTCCCGCATGTCCACCACCCGGTTAATCACGCCGCTGTCGTAAACGATGGGATCATGGCTGGCAATGAAGACGGTTTTGCCGTCTGCCTGGAATCGGCCCATGATCTCCATGAATTCCTTAGACAACCGGGTATCGAGATGTGCGGTGGGCTCATCGGCGATAATAATCGCCGGCTGGTTGATCAGGGCCCGGGCGATCGCCACCCTCTGGGCCTCGCCGCCGGAGAGCCATTCCACCGGCGCTTCGGCTTTCTTTTCCAGGCTGAACCTGGCCAGCAGGCCCAGAGCCCGGGATTTAAGAGCCGCGTGGCTCTCGCCGGTGGGGTAGGCGGGCAGCATGATGTTTTCCAGCACGGTAATGCCTTTCAGCAGGTTGAATTGCTGGAAAATGAAACCGAAGGTGCGGCGGCGGATAGCCGTGAGAAAGCGCTCCGGCAGGCTGGTGATTTCCCGGTCCCCCAGCATGATTCTCCCGGTGGTGGGCCGGGCCATGCAGCCGATGAGGCTGAGCAGGGTGGTCTTGCCCGAGCCGCTGGGGCCTTTAAATACCGTGACCCGTCCCGTCTCCAGGGAGAGGCTGACTCCGGCCACCGCCACCACTTCATTGGGCCGGCCCGCGTTGAATACTTTGGTGATGTCTTTCAGTTCAATCATGGCCGCCTCAGGTCCGCATCACCGTGTCCGGGTCGATGGTGGCCGCCCTCCAGGCCGGGACGATGGTGGCCACGGTGAAAGGAATTACGGTAAAGAAGAA
>DYJG01000644.1 GCA_020723225.1 Desulfobacca acetoxidans
AATACCTAAAAACCACACCCAACTGTCGAAGATGAGTCAGAATGACAAGTGGGGGGACTTTCCCAGAGGTCTCACTTTCGGAATAGAAATTAAAAAATTGGTTGAGAATGCCCAGAAGAAATAGAAAGAATGGCGAGCAATGCACGCCAAAACACATACTGACACTGATTACTGGCCACTGACCACTGACCACTGACTACTGATCCCTGGCCCCTGGCCCCTGATCCCTATGCTTAAAGACTTCATCCATTCTCTGAGAACCTCCGCCGAACACCGGGACATCCTCACCCATTACCATTATCTGGCGGATAAGCCTGCGGATTATGGCAATTCCAGCCTTCCCCCTTCCCTGGCTGAGGCCCTGAAGCGCCTGGGCATTCCCCGGTTGTACCGGCACCAGGCCGAGGCGTTGGCCCAGATCCGGGAGGGCAGAAACATCCTGGTGGCCACGCCCACGGCCAGCGGCAAGACCTTGATCTACAACCTGCCGGTTATGGAGGCCTTGCTGAAGGACCCCAAGGGCCACGCGCTCTATCTTTTTCCCCTGAAGGCCCTGGAGCAGGACCAGCTCAAGGCGTTAAAGGAACTGGACGCCGCCCTCCCCTCCCCTTTTTTAAGAGCCGGGATTTATGACGGCGACACCCCCCCCGGCGACCGCCAGGCGTTGAAAGCCCGGCCCCCCCACGTGCTCATCAGCAACCCGGACATGCTGCACCTGGGGATTATGCCCTACCATGCTTCCTGGGTGGAGTTCTTCAAGGGCCTGAAATTCGTGGTGGTGGACGAGGTCCACACCTACCGGGGCATCATGGGCAGCCACATGGCCCAGGTTTTGAGACGCCTCCGGCGCATCTGCGCGCATTACGGCGCGTCGCCCAGGTTTCTCTTCTCTTCGGCCACCATTGCCAAACCTGATGAATTTATTAAAAAATTGACGGGCTTGGAGGTAGAAATCATCGGCGAAAGCGGCGCGCCCTTATCAGGCCGGCATTTTCTCTTTTTAAATCCCCCTGCGGGCGCGCCCACGGTGGCTGCGCAGATTTTCGCCCAGGCCATCCGCCAGGGGCTGGCCACCATCTGCTTCACCCAGGCCCGGAAGCTGACGGAGTTGATCCATCTCTGGTCCCAGCGCCTGGTCCCGGAGCTGCGCCGTTACATCAGTTCCTACCGGGCTGGATTCCTCCCGGAGGAGCGCCGGGAGATCGAACACGCCCTGGCATCGGGTAAGATGCGGGGGGTGATCTCCACCAGCGCCCTGGAGATGGGGATCGACATCGGCGGCCTGGACGTCTGCGTCCTGGTAGGCTATCCCGGCACCATGGTCACCACTTGGCAGCGGGCCGGCAGGGTGGGCCGCCAGGGGCGGGACTCCCTCATCGTTTTGGTGGCCCAGGCCGACGCGTTGGACCAGTATTTTATCAAATACCCGGACCAGTTCTTCGGCCGGCCGCTGGAGACCGCGGTGGTGGACCCGGACAACGTTTACGTGGTCAAAGACCATCTCCCCTGCGCCGCGCAGGAGCTGCCGCTCAAGGAAGACGACCCCTTTTTTGACCTGAAGGCCCATGCCGCGACAATACAGGAATTGGCCACAACCAATCACCTGCTCCAGGCCCACGGCGCCGACGCCTGGTTCGCCCGCTCCCGGTTCCCCCAGAAGGAAGTGAATATCCGGGGCATGGGGGACAGCTTTCCCATCTTTCTGGAGGGCAAAAAGAAGCCCCTGGGCTCCATCG
>DYJG01000645.1 GCA_020723225.1 Desulfobacca acetoxidans
AGAGGATAAAAAGGATGTAAAGATTAAAAATGAATGATGACCTCACCCGATAATTCACTTTTCTCTTAACGGAGGCCGACTAGATTTTATACCCCGCATTCCCGCTTGACCATCTCTCCCACCCGAAACCCCTAGATTCAACTTGCTTTTCCCCTCTATTCAGCATAAATTAATAGTATCCGGCCGCGTCGCGGCCTTTGGTTCCCTAAAAGCAGGTAGAGAATGAATAACCGATTAAGCCCATTTTATAAGAACATTGCCCTGTGGCTGCTCATCACCCTGGTAATGATCTTTTTGTTCAATTATTTCAATACCGCGGAGCATGCCCGGACCCGGGCCATCATCACCTACAGCCAGTTCCTGGAGTTGGTGAAGGCCGGGAAGGTCACCAAGGTCACCCTCCAGGGTGAGGAGATTAGCGGCGAGCAGGCCGACGGCAAGCCGTTCAAGAGTTACGCCCCGGCTGACCCGGAGATGGTGAAGCTTCTCCAGGCCAAAAAGGTGGAGATCACCGCCAAACCCAAGGACGACTCTCCCTGGTATACCACCCTCTTGATTTCCTGGCTCCCCATGCTGATCCTGGTGGGCATCTGGATTTTCTTCATGCGCCAGATGCAGTCCGGCGGCGGCAAGGCCATGTCCTTCGGCAAGAGCCGGGCCCGGTTGATGACGGAAAACACCATCAAGGTCACCTTCAACGACGTGGCCGGCATTGAAGAAGCCAAGGAAGAGACCGCGGAGATCATCGAGTTCCTGAAGGACCCCAAGCGGTTCACCCGCCTGGGCGGCCGCATCCCCAAAGGGGTGCTGCTGGTGGGCGCGCCGGGCACCGGCAAGACGCTCTTGGCCCGGGCCATCGCCGGAGAAGCCGGGGTGCCGTTTTTCAGCATCAGCGGCTCGGATTTCGTGGAGATGTTCGTGGGCGTGGGCGCGGCCCGGGTGCGGGACCTCTTCATCCAGGGCAAGAAAAGCGCCCCTTGCATCATCTTCATCGATGAAATCGACGCGGTGGGCCGCCACCGGGGCGCGGGCCTGGGCGGGGGCCACGACGAACGGGAGCAGACCTTGAACCAGCTCCTGGTGGAGATGGACGGCTTCGAGGCCAATGAAGGCGTTATCCTCATCGCCGCCACCAACCGTCCCGATGTTCTCGACCCGGCACTGCTTCGGCCGGGCCGCTTCGACCGGCAGGTGGTGGTGCCCGTCCCCGATCTCAAGGGCCGGGAAGCCATCCTCAGGGTGCACAGCCGCCGCACTCCCCTGGCCGAGAGCGTGGACCTCTCCATCCTGGCCCGGGGCACCCCCGGGTTCTCCGGGGCCGACCTGGAAAATCTGGTCAACGAAGCCGCCTTGTTCGCCGCCCGGGCCAACAAGGAGCTGATCACCATGGAGGACTTCGAGCAGGCCAAGGACAAGGTCCTCATGGGCTCCGAGCGCAAAAGCCTGATTCTGAGTGAGGACGAACGTAAGAACACCGCCTACCACGAGGCCGGCCACGCCCTGGTGGGCCGGCTCACCCCCGGCACCGACCCCATTCACAAGGTCACCATCATCCCCCGGGGCCGGGCCCTGGGCCTCACCCAATATCTGCCCATTGACGAGCGCCATACCTACCCCAAGGAATACTTGGTGGGCAGGCTCATCGTCCTCTTGGGAGGCCGGGCCGCGGAGGAGCTGGTCTTCCAGCATTTCACCACCGGCGCGGGCAACGACCTGGAGCGGGCCACGGA
>DYJG01000019.1 GCA_020723225.1 Desulfobacca acetoxidans
GTTGACCCTCTGCTTCGGGGCCAACTCAACCGTCTGGCCGACATAATCGGCATGGATGGGAAGTTCCCGGCCGCCCCGGTCCACCAGAACGGCCAGTTCGATGCGCCGGGGCCGGCCGTAGTCGATGAGCGCGTCCAGCGCGGCTCTCACCGTGCGGCCGGTGAACAGGACGTCGTCCACCAGGACCACCTCTTGATCGTCGATGGACCCGGGCAGTTCCGTCTTCCCCACCAGGGGCTTATGGCTGAGCTGGGTCCAGTCGTCCCGGTAGAGGGTGATGTCCAGGACGCCCACCCGCACCGTGCGGGAGGTGCGCCGGTTGATTTTATCCGCCAGGCGCCGGGCCAAAAAAGCGCCGCCGGTGCGGATGCCCACCAGGACCAGGTCCTCCAGATGCTGGTGGCGGCCAAGTATTTCCTGGGTCAGGCGTTCCAGGGTGTTATCCACTTCCGGCCCGGGCATGGCTAAGTTTTTCTTGGGGGTCATGTAACCGGGTTTCCCTCCCAAATTTTAGATATGAGACTAATAACTTAACACGTGAGGGCCGGGAAGACAAGAGAGTATGAGGATCATCAAGATTCAAAAATCTGGCAATGATCACGAAAATGGAGACAGGCGTTTCAGGTCATTTGAGAGGCTTTGAGGATGACTTTGAATATTCTTGAGTAGATTATTGTGGCTTACGATGCTCTATACATATTCTGCAAGGGCAAGGTTGATTTGTGAAATGTCTTACACCCACAGCTATTCCATCTTTTCTGTCGGCTCTCTGGAAGATCAATTCGAATAGATATTCTTCGCCATTTTCTAAATATCTTCTGAGCGCATAACTACATAAATCTGCGATTTGAATCATACTTGTTAGTTCGCTATTAACAAATAATGGTGTTTCAATAATTTGGGTAATATCAGTCCAAAATGTTCCAACTTTATGAAATTCTTTCATTAATAGAGTATGCTTTTTTGAAACGGTTTCATTGTTGTCATGAATTAATAGGCCTAAGCATTGATTATGAGTAACCTTGCATTGTATCTCCAAGTATTGCTCAAAGCGTGAAACTACCTGTTCAAATGCCTGAACTTCAACTATAGTTTCCCTACTGGAATCGAAATGATTTTTGTCTATGCATTCAGCAAATAATCTTGTAAAAGACCATCGCGAAATACTAGTAGCAATATCTTTTAAGAAAGTTTTCCTCTCATCGAAAGTCAAATGAATGTATGGCTTAGTATTTTAAAAAGTCTTCTTGGATAATTTGTATTGTTTATAGTTGCCTGATCTTTGCAATCTTAATAATTCCAGATTTCTTAATTTTTCAACTTCATATATTCGTTGCCTTTTACCGAAGGTTTCAAAATTTTTTATTCTGCTTTGCTCAATATATCTTCTCATCATATAAGCTGTATGAATTTCGACTCCAGGTAAAGAATGTTTCAGTTTTAATACAGATATTTCTCTATCACAATCTTTCCATTTATCAATTGGAATTGAGAGTCCTGCTAAAATAAAGTGGGTGGTGTTGCCGGGGATATCAGGGGTTCCAGATTCATCAATATAACATAAATACATATTACCATCCTTTTTCTAAAATAAAAAAGCGACTGGGGTTAGGGGCCCAAAGGCCCCTCGACGAGACGCTTGGCGACTCATCCCAGACGCACGTATAATATCGGTCTCAATGACCATTTTGTCAAGAAAAAAGACAATATAACCTGGAGGGTCCCAAAGTTGGCCAGGGCTATCGCATGTAAAAAACAAGTGGAGAGGACCATAGGAGATAGGTCTATAGACTTAGGGTTAAAAGGGGAAAAGGTTAAAAGGGAAAGCGTAATGGCAGGGGAAGAAGTCTTTTTTCCCTTTTCCCCTCTTCCCCTTTTGACCCAGTTATCAGGGCGATCGCGACTCGTGTTTCGCCGGAAAACGGATAGAACCGTTACATGCGATAGCCCTGTCCCTATCCCTCCCCCGCCTTGACCGTCTGGCCAATTCCTGTTAGGCTCCCCCCATGTCATCGCCGATCATTTGTCTGGGCGCGGTCAATGTGGAACTGCTTTACTACGTGCCGGATTTAACACCTTTCTTGGAAAAATGGCCCGATCTCCATCCCGGGGGAGAAGTGGCCATCGCCCCTCCAGCCGAAGCCGGGCTGCAAGACCTGCTTAACCGCCATGCCACTCCGAAGGGGCGCAGCGGCGGCGGGCAGGCCGCCAACACCGCCTGGGCCCTGGCCCGGATGGGCCTGGACGCGGCCCTGGCGGGCCGGGTGGGGGATGATGAGGACGGCGCTTTCTTGCAGGAGAGCCTGGCCGGAGTCAATCTGGATTATCTGATCCCGGCAGGGCAAAGCGGACGGGCTTACATTCTTACGGACCCGCAAGGAGAGCGCGCCATCCTCACGGCTCCCCACACCAACAATGAGCTGGCCCTGCAAGACCTTCCTCTGGAGGCCCTGGCCGCGGCCAAATTCCTGTATTTCACTGCCTTTGCGGGGGAAGGCCCCCTGAAGGCGCAAGAGGAGATCGCCACTAAGCTGGAAGACGGCCCCCGGATCATCCTGGACCCGGGGGAGCTTTATGTGCGTAGCGGCTTGCCGGCCCTGGAGGGCATCATCGACCATTTGGATACCCTGCTGGTGACGGAGCGGGAATGGGAGCTTCTGGGGGGTATGCCCAAAAGCCACCCCCACTGGGCCCCGCCGGTCGTGGTCATCAAGCGGGGTCCCCTGGGGGCCAGGCTGCTTACACCGCCCCGTTATCTGGACTTCCCGGTGGAGCTGTCCCCCCGGCCGGTGGACATCCAGGCCGCAGCCGACGCGTTTGCGGCCGGGTATCTTGCCGGGCGCTTTTTAGGATTGCACCTCAACCTGGCGGTGCGGCTGGCCAACCGGGCCGCGGCCTGGAGCCTGGGCGGAGCCGGCCGGGAGGATTATCCGGATGCGAAGTTCCTGGAGTGGCAGGTGGACCAGTTGAGACAGATATGAGGATAGGGATCAGAGGTCAGGGGTCAGGGATCAGGGGCCAGGGAAAAGAAATCACTGATTACTGAATCCCCCTTGCAAATACAGCACCCGAAGGAGAACAAATGCACCCCTTACAGCTTATAACCGACTGCGAGGGTCCGTTGACCCTTAACGATCATGTTTTCGAGTTGTGCCGGGATGTGATCCAGCCGGACGGCGCCCGGTTTTGCACCCAGGTGCGCCGTTATGTCGCGTATCTGGCGGAGGTGGCGAAAAAGCCGGAATACCAGCCCGGGGACACGGCCAGGTTAATTCTGCCGTTTCTTAAGGCCCACGGCCTCACCGATGCGAAGCTGAGCGATTACTTCCGGAAAAACCTCATGCTGATGCCGGGGGTGGAAGGCGCCTATAGGTTCCTCAACGCCCAGGGATTTCCCATCTTTGAGGTCAGCGCCGGCTACCGCCATTACGCCGAAGCCGTGGGGAAAAAACTGAAGTTCAACCTCAAGCATATCTTTGGTATGGAGCTGGACCTGGACCGCTACACGCTGACCCCGGCGGCCAAGGAGGAACTGCTTGCCTGGCAGCAGGAAATCGCCGCAGCCCCGGACTTGGCGCTGCCTCCCGAGGCCGCATCCCCGGAGGAGTTGTCCGCGCCCGTTCAGGAAGCCATCCAGGTCTGCGACCGCATCTTCGGGGAAAGGATCCCGGCGATGGACATCGCCGCGATCTTTCGGGAGGTTCGCTCCGTGGAGGGGCCGGACAAGGCCCGGGCCGTGGCCGGGAGCCTGGAGCAGAGCGGCCTGGCCCTGAAAGATGTCATTTATGTGGGTGACGGCCGCACCGACATTCCGGCTTTTGAAGCGGTGCAGGCCGGCGGGGGTATCGGCATCTCCTTTAACGGTGACGCTCACGCGGTCCGGGCCGCGGAGGTGAGCGTCATCGCCGACAACGCCTGGCCCATCGCCCTGCTGGCTTCGGTCTTCCGGCTCTGGGGCAGGGAGGGGGTGATGGAGCTGGCCGCCAAGGGCGCGGCCGGAGCATCCCGGTACCTGGTGCTCCCGGAGGCGGTGATCGACACCCTGATGCGGGGCTTGCAGGGGCGGAATTTCAATCTCCATACCGCGGTTTCCCGGGACCCGGAGAGCACCGCCACCGAGAGCATGGCCATGCGCGCCCGGCTCCGGGGCGCGGCCGTGGCGGCTTCAGGGTGATTCTTGAGGATTAATTCTTCTGTACAACCCAGTTTCTAGAAAAATTAGATTCCATATTGGCGTTTCTTAGGGTAAAGTTATTTAAATTTATAAGCTGAGCTGGGTTGCCTGTTATAAGGAATAACTGCAAAACTTTCCCCTTCGGCAAATTTCCTTAAGGCTGTACCCGCATCAAAAAACCTGAAATTCGAAACCGCGGATTTTAAACCGAGCGACTAAATTAACCGCGCTTAGCATTCTCTGCGGCCTCTGCGCCTCTGCGAGAAACTTTTTAATCTCGTAGGGACGCAGAGAGCGCAGAGACTAATAATGCGCAATTATTTCTGTCGCCATTTATAAAAGCCTGAAAATGAAAAATCCCCTGATACCGTGGAGAACCTTGGTCCTCGGGGCTATTTGCCTCTGGCTCTGGCTGCCGGCGCCCGTCAGGGCTGACGTCCTGGAAATTCCCGGCACCGGCGCGTGCGAAGTTCTTCTCCGGGAAGTCGCCAACGCCTTTAATGCCCGGCATCCGGAACACCGGGTGTCGGTGCCCCGCAGCATTGGCACCGTGGGTGGCATGCGCCTGGTGACCAGTGACCAGGCCGTCCTGGTGCGGGTGGGCCGTCCTTTAACCCCGGAAGAAAAAGACCAGGGGCTTACCTATCTGCCCTTTGCCAAGGATTTAGTGGTCTTTGCGGTGGGGGCCAAGGTGCCGGTCCGCGGCATCACCACCGCGCAACTGAAAGCGGCATACAACGGCACGATTAAAAACTGGCGGGAGCTGGGAGGCCCCCAGGCCCCCATTCGCCTGCTGCTGCGGCAACCCGGGGATGCCAGTCTGCTGATTATTGAGAAGCATCTCGAGTACTTTCGGCAGATTGCTTTTCCCTCCGGCGCCAAGGTGGTTTACACCGATCCCGACATGCTGGCCCTCCTGCAAAAATATGACTATTCCCTCGGTTGGCTCACCCTCAGTTCCCTGGAAGGGGCGAAGACCCCTGTTTATCCCCTGGCCCTCGACGGCGTTGCCCCCAGCCGGGAAAACGCCCGGGCCCGGAAGTATGAATTGCTCGGAGAATACGCACTGGTGTTCAAGGAAAGACAGTTGCCCAGGTTGGCCAGGATCTTTCTTGATTTTCTGTTTTCGGAGGAAGGTCGAATAATCATTGAGAGATTGGGGGCAATCTCCCTTCCCGGAAATTAAGGTATGCGATTTAAGGACAGCCTCGCCTATCCCCTGATCATTATCATCAGCCTGGTGGCCGCCGCCACTCTGTACATCGGCTATTCCTTGAACCTGGACACCCTGCGGGAAACCATTCAAGCCAGGGAAATCGATAAGTCCCAAGCCATCTACCGGGCCGTCAAGGATAAGATCGACCATGAAATCAAAGAGATCGTGGTCTTGTCGCAAGTCCTCAAAACCAGACGCCAGTTGCTGAACGGTCTGATCCATTTCTACCGGCAAGGCGAGGTTGATCCCCTACAGAATTCCATGGATCTGATCTATTCCTCCTTGCAGGAATTGTCGGTGGATTTCTTTTTGATCACCGATCAGCAAGGGAAGATCGTATATCAGGCCTCTCCTCCCACCGGCAGGGAGGACCTTTCCGGGGTTTGGGGGCTGGAGGAGGCCCTGGCGGGGAAAGAAAGCCTCTCCGCGGGCGCGGGGCCCTTGGGCTGGGCCATCCTCTCCCTCGCGCCGCTGTCCTTGGAGGGCAAGCAATATGGAGTTCTGGTTCTGGGTTTTTCCTTAAGCCACGATTTTGCCCGCAAGATTGCCGCGGCCACTGGTACCCAGATAACTTTCAGCACCGCTTACCAGATTCTGGCCAGCTCCTGGCCTCCCAAGGACCGGGGTCAGGTGAATCTGGACAGGGTTACCGACAGCATCCTGGGGAAAAGACCGGTTTATGCCAACAATAGCCTGACAAACCTCAGTTCTTTTTATACGCCCATAGAAATTGTGGATGAAACCGTCTGCCTGGTTATCAACGCTGATACCACTCCCATCGCCGAGCTTTTGGGGCAAAAGAGGAGACAGCTGGTCCTGAGCTTGCTGGCGGTGCTCATGGTTACCACGGTGATGGGTTCCGGTTTGGCCATCGCCATTGTCAGGCCTTTGAAAAAACTACAGAATCGCTCCCTGGCCGCAGTCCGGGAGTTCACCGAAAAAGACATCGCCCTTAACCGCTGGGGCAACGAAATCGACACCTTGTCCCGGACCTTGGAGTTGATGCTCGCCGCCATTAAATCACACCTCCAAGACCTGCACCGGACCCAGGAAACCCTGCGCCGGGAAAAGTCCTTCCTGGACGACATCTTTGCCAGCATCCAGGACGGTCTCAACGTCCTGGATTTGGATTACAACATCATCCGAAACAACGCCGTCGTGGAGCAGAGGTTTGGACACACCCAACTGGTGGGGCAAAAGTGTTACCGGGCGATCCACGGGAGAGACGAAATTTGCGAGGATTGTCCCTGCCGCGTGGCCAAAGAGACGGGAAAAGCCAGTTATCAATCGAAACAGGTCTTGATCGGGGGAGATGAAACCTGGATCGAGATCTATGCCTTTCCCCTAAAAGACCGGGATACCGGAGAAATAACCGGGATTATTGAATACAGCCGGGACGTTACGGAACTCAAAGCCACGGAAAAGACCTTGCGGCTGCGGGAGGAACAACTGCGCCAGGCGGCCAAGATGGAAGCCGTGGGCCGTCTGGCCGGCGGCGTGGCCCACGACTTCAACAATATCTTGACCGTCATCCTGGGGGAATGCGAATTACTGCTGCAGCATCTGCCGGAGCAAGACCCCATGGTGGGCGAGGTCAGGGGAATCCTGGAGGCTACGCGGCGGGCTGCCTCCCTGACCCAGCATCTCCTGGCCTTTAGCCGCAAACAGGTGCTGCAGCCTCAACCCCTCGATCTTAATCAGGTGGTGGCCAATATGGAGCGCATGCTGCGACGGGTCCTGGGAGAGGACATTGTCCTGGTCACCAATCCCGCAGCCGATCTGGGCACCGTGAAGGTGGATCTCAACCAGCTGGAGCAGGTGATCTTAAACCTGGCCGCCAATGCCAGAGACGCCATGCCCCAGGGTGGGGCCATGACCATCGAGACCGCCAATGTGGATCTGAACGAAGACTATGTCCTGCAGCATTTAGGCGCCTTTCCGGGCGCCTATGTCATGTTGGCGGTGAGCGATACCGGCGTCGGGGTGGATAAAGAAGACATGGCCCATATCTTCGAGCCCTTCTTTACCACCAAAGAGCAGGGCCGGGGCACCGGCCTGGGACTCTCCATGGTCTACGGCATAGTCAAGCAAAGCCGGGGGCACATCGGGGTCTACAGCGAAGTAGGCCACGGCACCACCTTCAAGATCTACCTGCCCCGCTATGACCTGACGCCCCAAGACCTGGCCGAGCCTTCGC
Source organism: Desulfobacca acetoxidans (assembly GCA_020723225.1). GTDB lineage: Bacteria > Desulfobacterota > Desulfobaccia > Desulfobaccales > 0-14-0-80-60-11 > SURF-52. The sequence continues at coordinate 7,588 of DYJG01000019.1, forward strand.
CCCCTCCGGCTGTCGCTGCCGGAGGCACGGAAACCATCCTGTTGGTGGAGGATGAAGCAGGGGTCCGCGATGTGGTCTGCCGCATGCTGGAACCGGCGGGATACCGGATCCTGCCTGCGGCCGGCCCCCAGGAGGCCTTAGAGGTGAGCCGCGGCTATCAAGGCCCCATTCATCTCCTCTTCACCGATGTAGTGATGCCCGGCATGAGCGGCCGGGAACTCGCCGACCGCATTCTGGCCCAGCGTCCCGGCCTTAAGGTGCTCTTCATGTCCGGTTATACTGAAAACGCCGTCTTCCATCACGGCGTCCTGGACCTGGGCATCTCCTTCATTAACAAGCCTTTCAAATACACCATCCTGATGAAAAAAGTCCGGGAAGTCCTGGACGCCTAAGACCAAATTCTCCTTCACGGAATAAGCAAACGGCGTCCACCTGGGACGCCGCTCGGCTTAAGGCTCGTTACTCGAGAAAGCGAAATTGTTATGAGAATTTTCCCAGACTGGGAATTTTCCGGAAAACTAATTCTCGCCGGACAATACTAATCCCCTGATTTTTCGCAAAATCACCAAAAACCCGATGGTAAAAACTGAAACAAGCCATCTCAGGGCAAGAGCGCTTCCCAATAGAGGCCCAGGATGGCAGGCGATAACAAAATAAAACCGATGATAAAAGCAAGAATCAGCCGGGCTGCAGGCGGCCATCCCTGCTTTTCTTCCATGATCCAAACCGCGTCTTGGACGTTCTCGTTAATGGACATGGCGCACTCTCCTTGCAGATCCAACGGTTTTTATCGGCGGACCGTCGCAGTAAAAAACCGGTTCTATCCCGGCTTGGCGAAGCGCTTGCCAAGCTGGAATCCCAGGATAAAGAAAAACGTCACAATCAACATCGAATAAGTGAACATGGCTACCCTCCTTTACCCTACTGTTATGATATATATTTTCTAATATATATTATCACCCCATGTCAAGAGTTAACCAGCATTTTTTTCTTTTTTTGCCAATTTTTTCCGGGAGATTCCTGTACGTCTTTCCTGGATGAATCGGGACCGTCTTACCCCCGAACAAATTCCCAGGGGCCTTACCTTGATATCAGACCCGCGGCCGGGTTTTTATCAAGCTTCTGCGACTGCCCCGGTTTTCCCATTGTTATATAATCAGTCGATATATATAATGGTTTTATGTTGCTCCGTGCCGCTGGCAAATGGCGGCAATCCCGGGAGGATGAGCATGAAACTTTCAACCCGCTGTCGCTACGGCACCCGTCTCATGCTGGATATGGCCCAACATTTCAATAAAGGCCCCATCCAATTAGGAGACATCGCCAAACGGCAGAACCTGTCCGTGAAGTATTTGGAACAGATCATCATTCCCTTGAAAAAAGCCGGCTATATTGAAAGTGTGAGAGGCCCCAAGGGCGGGCACATCCTGGCCAGACACCCGGCGGAGATCACCCTGGGAGAAATCGTGACGCTTTTGGAGGAGGGAATCAGTTTGGTGGAGTGCGTGGAAAACGCCGCGATCTGCGAGCGTTCCGACACCTGCCCCACCCGCCTCGTCTGGAAAGAAGTCTCGGAGGCCGTGTTGGGCAGACTGCAATCCTTGACCCTCGAAGACCTGGTTCAGAGAGCCAAGGCCTTGGAGGGCAAGGATTTTCTTATTTGATGGGCGAAAACTTGGGAGCGATGTCCAGGAGTTCCTTTTGCAGGCCCAGGTTTTCCTCCAGGGGCACTTTGTGGGTTTGCGTGGGGCCGGGCGGCTTGGATTGGGCCTCTTCGGTTTTGGCCTTCTCCCCGCCGGGCGCAGGCGCGGCCGCCTTGGCTTGATCCGGAGGCGATAACGGCTTCGGCGCCGGAACGGGGGGAACAAGCGGCTTTATGGGCTCGGCCGCCGGAGTCCCGGGCTCAGTCTTTTTTCCGGGGCCGCTTAGATTCTGCTGGAGGGACAGGGGAATGCCCTTGTCTTTATCCAGGGCCCTGACGACGATGCTTACCCGGCGGTTGCGGTCATCATTGGCGTCCTTGAGCAAGGGGCGGCGGTCGGCGTAACCGCGTACCTCCGCAATCTGGCCTGGTTTAATCCCTAAATTGTCCATCAGCCGCCGGGCGGCGTTGGCCCGGTCCGCGGAAAGCTCCCAGTTGGTATAGTCCTTCCCACCGTAAGGGCGGCTGTCGGTATGGCCTTCGATGGTCAGGGAATTGGGCAGTACTCCCAGTTCCTTGGAGATCACCCCGAAAATTTTCTGGGCCTGGGGATTGACCTTGGCGCTGCCGATCTCGAAGAAGCGGTCGTTTCCCTTTTCCATGAGTTCGATGCGCAGTCCCTCTTCGGTGATTTCCAGGCGCATCTGATCCTTCAGGTTCGTCAGTTCCGGCATCTGGGCGATGATCTCCTGGATCTTCTTCTTGGTCTCCTCCAGGCGTTTTTGGTCGTTGACCACATCCGCAGGTGCGGGTTCAGGCCTTTGGAGATCCTGACTGTAGCCGGGAGTAGGCAGCTCTCCGCCGATGGTGCTGTTCTCGATGACTCCTTGGGAAGCGGGCAGGATCCCGGGGTTCTTGAAATATTGGGCGACGTTCAGCCGGATGGACTGGCTCTGAGCCATGATCCATAAGACGATGAACAGGGCCATCATGGCGGTGACAAAATCCGCGTAGGCCACTTTCCAGGAGCCGCCGTGGTGACCGCCATGGCGGTGTTTCTTTTTGATGATCCGTTGGATCTGGGCTTCGCCGTTTAAGTTAGACATGGCTTCTCATCTAAAGCCTATTAAGGTCAGGGAGATAATTCTACGCTGCCTTTTAGAGTTCAAAGTTCAAGGTTCAAGGTTCAAAGCTAATGTCGGTTTTGCGTCATGCATTAGGGTTAAGAATAGTTTGTATAGTTACCGGCGAGCCCAACTTTGAACTTTGAACTTTGAACTTTTTCGACAGCTCCGGCCCTGTCCCCGCTAGTTCCCCTTTACCTTGATGGCCCGGCAGGCTTCTTCCACCACCGTAAAGCTGGGCCGGAGATCGGTGGTGATCACCCGCCGGGCGAATTCCACGGCCACAATGGGGGCCATGCCCTTGGCATAGGCCACCACCCCGGCTTTGATGGATTTTAAGAAAATGTCTTCCGCTTCCGCCTGAATATCGATTTGCGAAGCCAACGGGGACACAAAGCCGTAACACATGAGCACCCCCAGGAAGGTGCCCACCAGGGCCGCGGCCACATGGTGGCCCACTTCCGAAGCCGGCCCGCCGATGGACTGCATGGTGATGATAATCCCCAGAACCGCGGCCACAATCCCCAGGCCGGGCAGGGAATCCCCGATTTTCGCCAGCATCGCCCCGGGCTTGCGCCCTTCCTCTTCCTGGGTTTCCAGGTCCGCGTCCAGGATCATCTCCAGTTCCAGGGCCGGCACCCCGCCCACCACCAGCAGTTTCAAAGAGTCGGTAATATACTCCAGGGCATGATGGTTTTTATGGACCACGGGGTACTTGGCGAAGAGTTCGCTTTCTTCCGGTTTCTCCACGTGGGGTTCCAGTTGCAGGAGCCCCTTGACCCGGGCGGTTTGAAAAAGTTCATAAAGGAGCTGCAACATCTCCACGAAATTCTGTTGGGTTTGGCCCCCGGATTTGAGGGAGTTCAGCAGATAATTGATGATCTTTTTCAGGACCGTCATGGGGGTGGAAATCAGGAGCGCGCCCAGGGAGGCGCCGCCGATGACGACAAATTCGGACCACTGCAAGAGGGTCAGGAGGTTTCCCCCCGCCATGAGGAACCCCCCGATGACCGAAACTACCACTACTCCTATGCCGGCAAGTACGAGCATTTAGCAACCGGGAAATCAAGAGGACTAGAATTTGGCCGAGCCACCCCTCCAGTCTTTTTATCGGTTGAAAACCGGCCAATCTTAAAACAATTTCTCGCGGCGCCCGGGCTCTCGGCAGACCTTAACTATGGTTGATCATTATGAATAGTAAGAACACTGCCGGTCTTCCAGATAAGCCCGGAAAATGGAGAAAAAAATCGGAGGAATTGGGGGTGCCCCTAATTTTCCCCTTTGCCGGAGACTTGCAGAAAATGGGGATTGGCCTTATATTGGGGCTTGAGAGCGCTTCACTCCCATTGAAGGAATAGACGATGCCGACCTACGAATTCCTTTGCAGCCAGTGCGGCCATGAATTCACCGTGGTCATGAGCTTTAGCGAATATCAAGCCGGCAAGGTCGCCTGCCCCAAGTGCAATTCTGGAGAAGTCAAGCAACAGATGACGACCTTCATCTCCAAGACCTCCCGAAAAAGTTGACCTTTGCCATCAGGGCCGCCATTGTCGGGCAACCGCGCCCAGGGCGGAGATTCTCAGACTCACCGCGCCTTCACCGGTGAGCAGACAACGGCTCCCGCCCGCTCCCGGCGGGGCGGTGGCGTCCTTACCACTGGCGGCGTAGATGGCGACGATTTCCGGCTGTAAAACCGCCGACAGGGTCTCCAGGTCCCGGGCCGACCTTCCCGGGATAATCAGCGCCGCTACCCGGGAACCGGGAGGAACGGCCAATTCCCCGGCTTTGAGCCGGCCCCCGGGTGGCAGGACCAGAACCAGCCGCCCCTGGTAGGAGAGTTGCAGCGCCGTCCCCTTCCCCTCACCCAGTTGCAAAAATTCCAGCCCCACGCTTCCCAGGTTCCCCGGCGGACGGCCCCGTTCCAGGGAGCGGGGGGAGCGGTTCTGATCTCCCAGGAGATTCATCAGCTCATAGTAAGCCGGACCTTCCGGCCCCCGGCGGCCGAACCAGAACTGCCCCACCGTGAACTGGCGGGCCAGGACCAGCAGCTCCGGCGCGTTCCCCTGGGCCAGGCCCAGGGCCATGACCTGGTCCAGGCGCCGGCATTGCCGCCAGTGGAGGTAACCCGGCAAGACCCCGGGGCCGGCGGCCGTCCGGCCCGGCCAGGAGGGCCCGGGCGCGGAAAAAACGAGACGTTCGCCTCCAGGTGCGACCGCCAGACCCGCCAAGCCGCCGCCGGAATCCAGGCAGGTCACTTCCAGGTCTTTGGAGGCCACAAACGGGGGCAGCGCCACCGTCCCCGCCAGGACCACTCCGGCCAGGCCCGCGGCCAGCCAGGTCCACCATTGCCTTCGGGGAGGAAAGAGAAAAATCCACAGCAGGAAATAGGCGGCAATCTGTACCCAGGTGGGAGTGGACACCGTGAAGGCGCTCCCCGGCAGCCGGGCTGCGCCGGCAATGGCTTCATATCCCAGCCATAAGGGAATCTGCCCCAGGCCCAGCAACCCTTGGGCCACCGGGGTCAGGGTGAGAGTTTGGGACAACACCGCGGCCTCCCCCAAAGGCAGGGCCAGGAGCAGGACCAGGGGAATGGCCACCAGGTTGACCGCGGCCCCGAGCAGGGACACCACTTGAAAATACACGGCCACCAGGGGCGCGGTGGCCAGGGTGGCCACCAGCGAAGCCGCGGCTGCCTCTTTGATCCACAACCGGACCCGGGCCGATAATTTCTCTTTCCATCCCTGGGGAGAGAGCCGCTCCCGGGCTCCCCGGAACCAGCGGGGCAGGAAATATAGCAGCGCGGCCACTGCGGCAAAAGAGAGTTGGAAAGAGATGGAGTAAAGGCGCAAAGGGCTCAAACCCAGGATGACCAGAGCCGCCAGGGCCAGGGCGCTCCAAACCTCCCGGGGCCGTCCCAAAAAGAGCAGCAGCAGGCAGGCCAGGACCATGATTTCCGCCCGCTGGGTGGAAGGCGA
>DYJG01000646.1 GCA_020723225.1 Desulfobacca acetoxidans
GATTTCCCCCAGGAAATCCGAGAACCGGTTGTGGAACTGGGGGGTGCCGTCCAGACCCATGAAGGTGTTGTTGAAAAAGACGCTGTGGCTCAGCCTTAACCACAACTTTTCCTCAACCAGGGCCTGTCCCTGGGGGTTTTGGTCACGCCTCAGGAGATGGCTGCTGAAGCCGTAGGTCAAGCCGTTGACCCCGCCGATGGGGTCATCTCCATCCCTGATGGGCAGGTTGCGGTTGGCGCGCACCACCCAGCCGATATCGTAGGGGTCAAAAGACGGGATGCGGTGGGGGTCGAAATTGGGAATGTTCCAATACGTGACTTCCGGGCGGATAATATGCCGGTAAAACTTGGAGTCCCCGGAGTCCCTGCCGTAATCCTTGACCCAGGAGCTGGCCACCGACACCTTGGCGTCATACAGTTGCCGGGCCTGGTAGTTATCCTGGGGGCTGGTGGGGGTATTCTCTTCCAGCGTGAAAAAGGTCTCCCGGAAGCCTACCCGGCCGCTGAAGGTAGTCCCCGGCAAGGGTTGGACATCCAACCAGAGTTGGGGGTGCAAATCCAGGCGCTGTCCCATCAGGCCCTGCTGCTGATAGAAGTTGGTATAGGAGGAATGCATCCCGAACTGGAGCGGCGTCTTCCCCAGGGGCAGGCTGAGGGTATTCAAAGCGATTCCGGGTAACTGATTAACCGGAAATGGGTCATCGGCCCGGAGCCGCTGATAATACTTGCCGTAGGCGGTGAAATTGGCCCAGGAAAAATTCCGGGCCAACATCCCGGTGGAGATCCGGGTGGGGACGTCCTCCTGTTCCAGATTGCGGCCGAAATCCGCCAGCAGTTCCCGGGAATAGCGGTTAAGGCCCATGTAGCCGAAATTAAAATCCTTCAGATAATCTTCGTCACTCACCTTATCCACCGTGCCCCGGAATTGCCAATCATCGCCCAGGGGCTGGTTGATCATGCCGGCCACCCAATAACGGTGGTTGACCGGCGTCTCCCCGGAGCCGTCGCTGAGGGTGAAGCCTCTAATAGTGGCGGCCGCCTCCTGATAGCCCCGGCGGCGCAGTTCCCCGCCCTGCATATAGCCCCGGTTGGTGAGCACGGTCTGGTAGAAGGTGGCGTCCGCGTGGTTGTTGATGGCCCAATAAAAGGGCGCTTCCACCACCGTGCCGCCGGCCCGGTGCTGCCCGTATTGGGGTATCAGAAAACCGCTCTGGCGCTCGGTCTTCACCGGCAGCACCGCGTAAGGGAAGTATAAGACCGGCAACCCGGCCAACTTCATCAGGGCGTTCTGCCCGGTGGCATAGCCTTCGAGGACCACATCCAACTGCCGGGCGGAAAAACTCCAAATCGGCAGGTCCGCATCGCAGGTGGTGATGGTGGAATTTTCCGCACGGTAGGAATGCTCGCCGGTTTTGCGGATCAGGTCGCTTTTCACCTGAAAATGGTTTCTGTGGAGGAAGAGACGGGCCCCTTTCATCTCGCCGCAGCGGGTAACGAGGTTGAATTCCCCTTCCTGGCCGCTGAAGATGTCCTCCCCCTGGACCAGGACCACGTTGCCCCGCAGCCTGGCGATCTTGGTGGCCTCATTGACCTGGACCCAGTCGGCGGTAAGGCGGCGGTCACCCTGGCGAATCTCCACCCGCCCCTCGGCCGTGTAGGTGTGGCTGGGCGCATCGTAAGTGAGCTTCTCGGCCCGGAGCCACCAGGGCCCGCCTTCCAACTG
>DYJG01000020.1 GCA_020723225.1 Desulfobacca acetoxidans
CCCTCCTCAAATCGCTGGCCGAGGCCCAGCCCGACGCCACCGGCCGGGTGACAGGAGTGTCTCTGCAGAACCATGTGCACAATATTCATGAGAGTGTTGCCGGCGCCGTGCGCGTCGAGCCCCCGGATTTCGATAGTGAATTCGCCGGGGATATCGTGTTCTCGGTCCCCTCGACGATCGCCAGGTATGACGTAATGGTCACGATTCAGCCCCGAACCGGCCACGATACCTTGGTGGTAAGCCAGAATTTCCATCCGGTCAAGCGCATCCCTTCGGCCGGCTCGCCGGTGACCCTGCAGCTGGTCGCCGGCCTCTACAAGCTTGAGATCGGCGGCACCAATCGTTCCAAAGTGATCGAGGTACCCAAGGACCATGAGTGTGCCCTCTAAAGCCAAGGGAATCAAAGCTCCGCTGCATGTAGGGGCAGCGGACGCCGCCACGGAGATCTTCCTGGTGGATGCCCACTTCAATCGCCAGGACAAGGCGGTGGGGGAATTGCGCACGGCAGTCACGCCGGGGATTTACAAGCTTCGATTCCGTGCTGCGCAGACCCTGACCGATCTTTTGATCGAGGTCCCTCCCGCCGGCGGCCCCCCGATCAAAGGGCCGCCAGTCCCTTTCGTCACGGCCATGCCGCTGGCGCACACGGCTTACCCGAATCCCGGCCATCAGCAGTTCGTGCGGGACACGACGGTAAATCCCGGGCAGTTGGCCCCGGGGGCCGGATGCAGGCTGGCCGTTTTCGTACGCGACCATACGGACCAAAGATCCGGGCTATGCTGGTCCGGCTTGGGTGTCCATCGTCTCGATGGCAGCCTGATCGCGGATATCGCCGCCGGCAACCAGGCTCCGGCAAAGGGCATTGCCGCGCTCAGCCTGGACCTCGATCCGGGGACCTACCGTGTGCGCGTGTCACCGATTGATGCTCCGGCGCATGAGCTCTTCGTCCCCCTGGCCAAAGATTGGCAGACGCAGGTGTTCACTTTCAGCGGCGAGCCTTCCAGTCAGACGCCCCGACAGCGGACGCCACGCCTGACGGACGCCTCCATCCGCATGGCGCGCCTGGGCGCGGCCTTCGACCCGGGTGACAATTTGTTACGGCTGGCGGAGCTGCTGCGATACGGTTTGGAGAGCGGCCGTCCGATTCTGACCGAGATGGCGCTGGCCGAGGTGCTCGACAGCGACGGCTCCCACCCGATGCTGGACATCTTAACCGGTCATTTGCTGATACGCGAGCGTCCGGTCAAACACCGGTCCGTCGAGCAGCTTATCGAGAGGGTGAGAAGGATAATCGGCGATCTACCCGATATCACCGCGCTGCTGCTCAGACCCGGCGCCGGAAAGCCCCCGCAGGAGCTCCGCTTCCAGACGCCGCCGCTGCTCCGTTCGAGCTGGGATCTGATCGTTGCCGCCAGCCGCAGGCGGATGGGCCTGGTCCCGCCGGATTCCTTGACGGCGCAGGCCGGGGAAGGTCTGGTGACCCATCCGCTCTGGCTCCTGAACGGACATGTCGATTCCAGCCCGAAACCGGCGCCGGACGCCATGAGCTTCGCGGAGGCCAGCCGGCTGCTCCATCGCTTGATCGAGATCGACCCGGACCGATTGGACGACAAAAGTCTCAGCGACCTCAAACAGGTCATGGCAGAGGCCTCGCCGCTCGAACAGAGCCTGCTCAATACCACGCTGCTGCACCGGGAATCGCCGCCGGCCGATAGCAAGGCCCGGTTTGCTTACTCGGTTTCCAAAGTTCTCAAACAGATTCCTGTTCCGACCTATTCCATCACCCGTTCGGCGAACCGCCTCAAGAAAAAACTCGGATTATAGAAAGCAATTAAAGGACAAGGAGGAGCCGGCCATGTCAACCGAAATCGAACAGAGAATCAACGATCAGCTACAGGCCATCGTCGCCAATCCCGTGCAACAGATGGACACCCAACCGCAGAAATACGATGCAACCGGAGTAAATCCGATTGAGGGAGCCAGCGCCTTCGACCAGAAACAGATCGAGAATAAAAGCTTCATCGGCGCCCGGGATTGGTTGCGCCAAGACACCATCGACTGGCAAGCCGCTTCACCGGCTAAGGCGCCCTTCGAGGTGAACGATCGGGCTGAAAACCTGGTCGACCAGTTTCTCTACTCATCCTTGTCGGCGATGGATGCCAGTAAGATGACCAGCTCGACGTTGCCCGTCTCCCCCTGGTCGGACGACTATTGGGCGTTGTATCTTGGCGTGCTCGGCTGTCGTTATGCAGATCCGGCCTTTCCCAAGTCAACGGATTGGAAGGCGAACTATGACTACATCGTCGCGCACGCGCCCGCAAGCATCCTGGGCAGCGGCAACGCCGGCGCCATCGATCGCCTGTCGCCGGCAGAAAAGTACGACGCGCTCTTGGGAGACGGCGCCTTTACGTTGACCCGATCAATGTGGAACGAGGGGCGTAAATACTACGACGCGACCGGCAGTGTGGAGACCTGGATGGGCATCTGCCACGGTTGGGCCCCGGCCGCTTACATGCTCCCCCGGCCCACCGCCGCCGTGCAGGTAATCGCCGCGGATGGGACCCCCTTGACCTTCTATCCGTCGGATATCAAGGCCCTGGCCTCATTGCTCTGGGCGAATGTCCGCACCTGGACCAACTTCATCGGCGGCCGGTGCGATATTAAGAATCCGGAGAAAGATCCTCAGACAGGGCGGGTTATCTCCCAAGATTGCTTCGATACCAACCCCGGCTCCTGGCATCTCGCGGTGGTCAACCAGATCGGGGCCTCCCAGCGCAGTACGGTTATGGATGCGACCTTCGACTACGAAGTCTGGAATCAGCCCATCCTGGCTTACCAATACAGTTATTTTAATCCCAAAACCATGAAAGCCGTCGATTCCCTCGCCGCGGCGCAGGTAATGATGGCGGACTTTGCCAATGACAGGCTCAAGAACTATCGGAGCAGCGCCGCCGTGTCCGTCGTCGGCATAGCCATGGACGTCTCCTACATCGTGGAAACCCGGCCAAGCCACGATACCGGCGACGGGCCCGCCAAAGACGGCATCAACCGGGTCTCCTACCTGTACGACATTGAACAGGATGCGATGGGCGGCATAATCGGCGGCGAGTGGTACAGCAACCTGCACCCGGACTTCCTCTGGACGCCGCCCCGGGGCGAGAAGGCAACGACCCCGAGCGATGAGATGGCTGTCGGAGTCTGGCACAGGAATGAGCGCCTGCCCGCGGCCTGGCAACAGGCCGGACGGCAGGCCGCCGCCGTGAATAAGGCGCCGCTGGCCGCAATCGTCGATAGTCTCATCGCCTTCGCGAATTCCTAGTCCGGCCGGTTTTCTGAGTGGTAGCACAGCCTTTCCCGGCTGGGCTGAAAAAACCGCACCGCCCGCACAGGCTGGAAGGCCTGTGCTACCGCTCATCAGGTTCCCTTTAATCTAAACCTGCGCCGAGAGCCAAGCTGCATCTTTCCACCACCTCTCTACATAATTCTTTCTAAACTGCTTAACATTCTAGCCGCCCGGCCGATAAGAAACATAATGGGGGAGGCTAGTGGAACCCATTATTTCATTATAATTTCTCAAAGTGTCTCATATCCTATTTATATTGGTTAGTTATAACTATACCAAAAAACTATAATTATTTAACAATAAGCTATTTAAGAGAGGGGATCTGCAGATGCAACTCGTGACCTTAATTGGGCATGCCAGGGAAATCGAGACGCTCTTCAGCAACTATCTTCAGGTAATTTACGGGGCCCGGAATGACACCCTCAAGATTATCTATTCTCTGGAAGCCGTAGTCTTGAATATTGATCTCCTGAACGCGGCCACTACAGCCGGATCGCCGGGGAAGGGAAAGGACGGCCCTAAACCCATGGCCGAACAGGTGCGGACCTTGGCGCAGACAGCCCTTTCTGCGGCCCATGACACCATGTCCATGATCCAGGCCAATATTCCCAAGGCCCAGGCGGGGGCGACCAAAACCATGGAATTGGTGAGATTGGCCCAAGGCGGGACGGCCACCGGGAATGACTATGATTCCCTGATCTTGGCTTTGACGGAGATTAAAACGGCGGCCCGGCAAGTGGAAGAGGACGCGGTGAGATGCATGGACGCGGCCAGGGCGTTGCTGCCCCAGGTGGAAAGCTTGCAGAGCCGGTTGCTGGGGATGCTGCCCCGGGAGAACCTGAGCGAGGCCGGCAAAAGCAAGAAGATCGCCGGCCGGAAGCCGGGGTTCTCCCTTGCCGTCATCCAAGGGGGCCGCTGATCCCGGATGGCCGGCGACGGCCGAACGCGGGGCCGCAGTCCCCGGCCCCGGCCGGCCCTGGTTTTGGCAACGCTGGGGCCGCATCCTTGGATGGGACGGCCAGATCGCCTTAATTAGTTACAATAATGTTGTTAATGTTAAGCGTATATTACGGAATTGGTGAATTAATTCACAATTAATTCCCAATTATGTAGTTTTAATAGTATTTATTCCTTCCGGCCCGGCGCCTCGCAACAGCCATATCAATCTGTTATTTCAGCTAATTTAGCGCCGAAAGCCTTCCCGCTGCTCTCCATTTGATCCCGAAAAAGCCAGGCAAAACTGCTGGTATATAATTTGCTTCCTCCTGAGGGCAAAGACCTTTGGCTGTAAAGGAGATCGCACATGTCACTCTTGCGCTTACGGACTTTCTCCTCATTTGCCAGGTTTGTCCAACCCCTGGAGACGATGACCCGGGGAGACTGGGATTTGACCGTGGAACTGGAGCCTCCCCGCGGCTGGCGCCTGCGGCGGCTGGCCGGCATTTTCCAACATCTGTTCGATAAACTGCGGGCCATCATCACCAAGATCGCGTTGACTACGGTCAGCCTCTCCCGGGTCGCCCCGGAGCTGGCGACGGTGGCCCAGGATCTGGAAAAAGGCGCCCATGGCCAGGTGCGGCAGGCGGAACAGATCACCCAGGCCAGCCAGAAAATGGCGGCCATGATCCGGGAGGTGGGGCGTTACACCGAAGATGCCGCGGCCTTTTACCGGGAGGTGGTGGAGGTCATCAAGGTCCTCCAGGACCGGTCGGAAAATATTGTCACCGCAGTGCATCTCATTGAAAAGGTGACGTTCCAGACCCGGTTGCTGGCCCTCAACGCCGCGGTGGAAGCGGCCCGGGCCGGGGAAGCGGGCGTGGGTTTCGCGGTGGTGGCCCAGGAAATCCGCCAACTCGCGGAGCAAACCGCGGAGGCCACCAATCAGGTGGGCGGGATTTTGGGCACGATCCAGGAGTCCATCGCCCGGCTGGCAGTTCGCATGGGAACGGGCGGACATGCCGATGCCGCCGCCAACACCTTCCACAATCTGCTGGAGGAGATGGCCCAGGCTGGAGAATCCCAGGACGCCCAGGTGCAGAGAGTCATCGAGGAGGTCGCCGATGATCTGGACGCCGTGGGCGAAGTTGCCAGACAACAGCTTCATAATGCTTCCCAACTGACCCAGTTGGGGGAACAGGTCCGGGAACACTGTGAGGACCTGCTCCTGGGGGTGGGGGTGTTCCGTTTGCCGGGCCACCAGAAGGCCAAAGAAATTATTGAATATATTTCCCGGGACGGGGAACTGCTGTCCATGACCCGGGGCCGGCAGGAGGCCTTTCTCCGGCGAGCCATGCATCAGTTCCCGATTTTTGAGCTTTGCTACGTGACCGACGCCGGCGGCGTCCAGGTTACCGAGAATATCTCCAACAACGGCTTTCATGCGGCCTACGGGTCCACGGGTTGCGGCAAGAATTGGTCCACCCGCCCCTGGTTCACGGAAGCCATTAATCGCCGAGATACCTATATCTCCGATATTTATCGCTCCGTGGCCTCCGACAGCTTTTGTTTTACGGTGTCCACCCCTCTATGGGATGCCGGGGGGAACTTGCTGGGAGTCTTGGGAGCCGACATTAATTTCAACGATATCCTGGATATTTAAGGAAAATAATTAGCAGGCGCTCTAAAATTTAACCAACCCTCCTCCTCTAAGGCCCTCTTAAATGGCGCCGGCTCCAGGAGCCGGCGCCATGGCGGAGGTTCCCGGCGCCGGCATCTCCTTCGGGATTCTCTTTTTACCAACTCACAATCGAACGACAATTTCTTGGGCGAACCTTACATTCGCCTTGAGCGTTAAGGGCGAACACCAGATTCGCCCCTACGGCCAAACACCTTTTGATTGCGCACCGGTATTACAACCCTTCTTTCATTTTCCGCAGTTAACTTCCAAAAAATATATTATATTTAAATAGGATAAAGACATCATTTAACCAAAGACCGAAGACCGAAGACCGAAACTGAAAACTGAAAACTGGAAACTGAAAACCGCCCCATGCCTCGCACCCAACCATACCCCCCGGGGACCCGAATCGGCCTGACCACCACCATTCCGGTGGAAATGGTGCTGGCTGCCGGCCTCGCCCCGGTGGATTTGAATAATCTTTTCATCTCCGCTCCCGGGGCTCCGGGCCGGGTAAGCAAGGCTGAGAGCGCGGGCTTCCCCCGCACCGTCTGCGCCTGGGTCAAGGGCATTTACGCCGTTCTTCAGGAGCACTCGGAAATCGCGGCGGTCATCGTCGCCTGCCAGGGGGATTGTTCCTACACCCAGGCCCTGGGGGAGATACTGGAAGCCGAAAACCGGGAAGTGATCCATTTCAAGTTTCCTTATCCCCCGGATCGGGAACAGATGCGCCGGGAACTGGAAAACCTGGCGGCCCGCCTGGGAACAGATGTCCGGGAAGCGGTCCGGGTCCGGGAGCGGCTTGAGCCTCTGCGCCGCAATTTAAGCCGCCTGGACCGCCTCACCTGGGAGACCGGCCAGGTGCGGGGAGAAGAGAATTTCCTATATCTGATCAGCAGCTCCGATTTTGAGTCCGATCCCGAGGCCTATGAATTGAAAGTGGGGGAGTTTCTAGAAGAGGCCGAAAGACGCCCCCATCGTTCTCGTTCCCTGCGCCTGGGCCTGGTGGGCATCCCCCCCATCTTCACCGATCTCTGGGATTATCTGGAGGAATTGGGGGCCGGGGTGGTCTTTAACGAGATGCCCCGGCAGTTCAGCATGCCCTATCCGGGCCTGGACCTGGCCGAGCAGTATTTGCGCTACACCTATCCTTATGATATCTTCGGGCGCCTGGCGGACCTGGAGGAAGCCGTCAGGGAGCGCAGACTGGACGGCCTGATTCATTACACCCAAAGCTTCTGCTTCCGCCAGATGTTCGATCAGATCATCCGGGAGCGGCTGGCCGTGCCCGTTTTGACCATCGAGGGGGACCGGCCCGCGCCGCTCGATTCCCGCACCCGCATGCGTCTGGAGGCCTTTGTCGATGTCCTGCGGCCTTAGGAACGCATGCTTGGGGGAGGGGGCGAGGGGCCACAGGCCCCTCCCCCCTTCCCCAAACCCCCTCCCCCAACCCCATAGATTTGTGTCAGGGCAGGGTTCCGAACCCCTCTCTGGGGTTGGTGACCGTAGAGGATCGATCCAGCGCATATTAGGATCGGAAGGCGGGGAAGGAGGAGTGCAGGGATGAGTATTTCGCAGCCTGTCTTAACTCCCTCGCCTAATAACCAAGGCCATCTCACCGCTTTAGGCATGGATTTCGGCAGCCGCTACGTCAAGCTGGTTTATTGCCGGGAAAAAGGAGTCTGGAGCCGGAAAAAAATAGACACCCTCACCTTTTTCCGGGATTATTTGCAGAAGCATGAGGGAAACCTGGCCGTGGATTGGCCGCGGCTAAAGCTCGCGCCTCCCCGGGCCCTGGTGGTCACGGGTTACGGCAAGAGCCTGCTGCAAGGCCATTTCCCCACCATCACCGAGATCCGGGCCCATTTTCTGGGGGCCCGCCGCGCCACCGGCCTGGACCACTTCATCCTCCTGGAAGCGGGAGGGCAGGACACCAAGGTGCTCTATGTGAAGAACGGCCGGGTCTTCGATTTTCTCACCAACGACCGCTGCGCCGCCGGCACGGGGCGCTACCTGGAGAACATGGCCCGTTTTCTGAAGATGCCGCTTCCCGAATTCGCCGGGGCCTGGCGGGACCCCGTGGAGATTTCCCACACCTGCGCCATCTTCGGCGAAAGCGAATTGATCGGGCACCTCCTGGAAGGGGCGGCGCCGGCGCGCATCGCCGCCGGGGTCAACGCCTCCGTGGCCCGAAGAGTCCTGATGATGGTGCGCCGCTACCCCTGCCGCACCCTGGTGTTTACCGGGGGGGTGGCCCGGAACCGGGCGGTGGTGCAGCTTTTAAGGGAGCAGCAGGATTACCGGGTGCTGGTGCCCGGGTATCCCCAGTTCACCGGGGCTTTGGGGTGCTGCCTGGAGGCCCGGGAGCGTCTTGCTGCGGAGACGCCATGAACCGGGTGTCCGGGGACCATCCTCTATCCCAGGCTCTCCGGGATCTGCTGCCTGGGGATTTCCCCTGGCCCGGGTCCTGGGTGGTGTTCCTGGAACCCCTGCCTTCTTCCCGGCAGGTGGCGCGCCTCACCGCTGGTAATGGAGCAGCGGCCGTGGTGGGGAAGTTTTTTTCCGCCTATCCGGCGGCCACCGAGAAAGACCGCAGCCTGGACGGCGAGTATGATAATTATCTCCGGGCCGAGTCCCTGGGCCTGACTAAAGGGGCCGGCCTGATCCCCCGCCTGTTGGGGCGCAGTCCCGAAGCCGGGCTGGGTTTGGTGGTGGAAGACGTCTCCGGACCGGACCTGGATCAGGCCCTGGACCTGGCCTGCCGCCGGGGGGAGCGGGAACAGCTTTATCGCCGCCTGGAAAAACTGGCCGGGCTGTTGGCGATCTTTCACACCCGGCCCCTCCCCGGGCAACCTGTTTCCCCCCAGCCGGCTCTGGATTACCTGGCCAAGTTGCGGCGCCAGCTTCAGGAGTTGGGAGTTTTAACCGGTGAAGATGAGCGGGCTTTAGAGGATGAATCCGCGGCCTGGGCCGGGAGATTGGCCCGCTTCCCGGATCATCTGGTGCTGGCCCACGGCGACGCCACTCCCACCAATTTTCTCTTTCCGGACGGGCGGGTGGTGGCCGTGGACCTGGAACGCCTGCGGTATGCTGACCGCCTCTGGGACCTCTCCTGGGTGGCAGGCGAAATGAAGCACGCCTGGGGCTGGCGCACCGGCCATTGGGAGGGAGCCGAGCCCGCCATCGGGCATTTTTTTGAGTCATATCTCCGGGCCTTGCCCGCGGATGCGGCCCTGACCCGGCGGATTTTTATGTTGAACCCCTTTTACATGGCCCTGGCGGAGATGCGCATCGCCCGGAACCTTTATCTCTCCCGGGACTACCGCCGGGTCCTGGTGGCCGAAGCCGGGCGCTGCCTGGCCGGAGGCCGGAGCTTGTGCCTATGAAAACCGTGCTGATCATCGCCGGCTCCGACCCCGGGGCCGGCGCGGGATTGCAGCAGGATTTGAAAGTGGCCACCCTGCTGGGCACTTACGGATTGACGGTGGTCACCGCCCTCACCGTCCAGAATTCCCTGGGGGTGCAAGCGGTCCACCCCGTGGCCCCGGAGGTGGTGGACGCCCAACTGGAGGGGGTTTTCAGCGATTTCCCGGTGGCCGCGGTGAAGGTGGGCATGCTGGCTGATGCGGAGGTGGCGCGGACCGTAGCCCGGCGGCTTAAGGAGTATCAGCCCCCATACCTGGTGGTGGACCCGGTGTTGGCGGCCAGCTCCGGGGGGGCGCTCCTGGACCCGGAGGGAGTGGCGGTTCTTAAAGAAGAAATATTTCCGCTCGTTTATCTCCTCACCCCCAACGCGCCGGAGGCGGCCCATTTGGCCGGGATGGAGGTGAACACCGCCTCAGACCTGGAAGAAGCGGCCCGGCGCCTGCAAAAGAAAGGGCCTAAGTGGGTTCTGGCCAAAGGGGGGCACCTGCCGGGAGAGCCGGTGGACGTCCTCACCGACGGCATCAACGCCTATCACCTCCGGGGCCCGCGCCTCAACGCGCCCCACGGCCACGGCTCCGGCTGCGCCCTGGCTGCGGCGGTAGCGGCCCACCTGGCCCGGGGCCTGGCCCTGCCGGAAGCGGTGCGGGAGGCCCGGACCCTGGTGGCCCAGGCCCTGCGTTGGGGCCTGCCCCTGGGGCACGGCCGGGGGCCGGTCAACCCTTATGCCCCCTTTGCCCGGGAAATGGGCCGTTACCTGGTCCTGGAATCCTTGCTTGAGGCCGCAGGCCGCTTGCAACAGGAAGACATCCGCGGCCTGATTCCGGAAACGATGAGCAACCTGGCCTATGCCGCGCCTTATGCAGAGGGGACCGGGGATGTGGCCGCGTTTCCCGGGCGGTTGGTAAAAAGCCCCCGGGGGCTGCTCATGCCCGCGCCTCCGGCCTTCGGGGTTTCGCGCCGCTTGGCCGCGGTTATTCTTGCGGCCCTCGAGGTCTATCCCCATCTGCGGGCAGCAATGAATATCCGGTATTTTGAGGGCCTGGAGGCGATTGCTCCGTTGCTGGCTCTCAACTTGGCAACGTGCGAAAGGCCCCGGGAACCCCGGGGCGGACAAGGGAAAGTAGATAGCCCGGCTGCGGGGTTGGCCGCGGCCCTCAAGCCCGGGGCGCCGCCGCCGGACCTGATTCATGATCCCGGAGATTGGGGGAGGGAACCCGGGCTTTATCTCCTGGGGACCGATCCACAGGCGGTGGCGGAAAAGGCGGTGGCCTTGAAGAACGCCTTGAGCGCAGCGGGAAAGTTGGCGGGTTTTTAAACCGAGAAGTTATTCCCTTACTTCTGCAAGAGGCTCGGTGCCGATTCACCATTAAAGGTGCATTTTTTCGAGGGGCGAACCTTGGGTTCGCCCATGCGAGAGAAATAAAGGGAAAAATTGACAAACCGGGAGGAAAAATATTAAAAGAAATTAAATTCTTGGAGCTGCGGGCGGCATGGGTGATCAGGAAAAAGAGAAAACCGCAAAACCCCACTACCACGGCCACCGCCAGCGCCTCCGGAGCCGCTTCTTAAAAGGCGGAGCCGCGGGCCTCCAGGACTATGAACTCCTGGAACTGCTGCTCACCTTCGCCATCCCCATCGCCGACGTCAAGCCCCTGGCCAAGAGCCTGATCCAACATTTCGGCTCCTTCACCCAGGTCTTGGACGCCTCGCCCCGGGACCTCGTGGAAGTCACCGGCCTCAAGGAATACTCCGCCACCCTGATCAACCTGGTAAAGGCCTGCGCCGAATACTATCTGAAGGAAGAGGCCCTGAAGCGCAAGCCCATCCATTCTCTCGACGCGCTGGTGGCCTACTGCCGCACGGCCATGGGGGGCTTGAAAGACGAGCAGTTCCGGGTGCTCTTCCTCAACAGCCAGAACGAAATCATCGCCGAAGAGATCGTCCAGGAAGGCACCGTGGACCAGACCGTGGTCTACCCCAGGAAGGTCCTGGAACTGGCCCTGAAACACAAGGCCACCGCCCTGATTCTGGTCCACAACCACCCCAGCGGCAGCCTCAAACCCTCGGCCGCGGACCGGGAACTGACCCGTGCTTTGGTGAAGGCGGCCAAGACTATACATATCACGGTGCATGATCATTTGATTGTTAGTAGGCAGGGGTATTTTAGTTTGGCGGAGCATAATATGTTGTAATTATTGTATTTGATTTTTTTATAATTTATTAAATATAATAATGACACTCATATATTTATGTAGAATTTTAGGGAAATTGGGAGGATCTTTAAAATGGCTGAATATATTTATATGACCAATCCCGCAAAGATTCGCGAGCTTCTTCAAAAGATCCAAACTGTTGGTGTCTTAGACAAACTTACCTTGCAAAGTCTAAGCACCTTGGGTTTTAAAAGCACAAACGATAGACCTCTCGTTAGGGTCATGAAAGCAATAGGCTTTATCTCTGGAACTGGCGAGCCTACCGATCGGTGGCAAAGATTTCGTAACAAGCAAATTGCTGGAGCGGTCTTGGCTGAAGGAATTAAAGACCACTATGCTGAATTATATAAATATTATCCTGATGCGCATTCAAGAGACAACGAAGCTCTTCGAAATTTCTTTAGTACCCATACAAAAGTCTCAGCTAGCACTCTAAATCTTATTGTTTTAACCTTTAAAACTCTTTGCGAACTTGCAGATTTTTCCGATGGGGCCCCGATTTTACGTCCTTCAGTCGAAGAAACAGCTAAGGAGGTAACACAGCAAAACGAATCAAGTTTTATTCGTAAAGAGAAAACAGGATATACGATTAATATCAATATACAACTTGCATTACCAAGCGATGCTACAAAAGATACTTTTGATGCATTTTTTGAATCGATGAAAAAACATCTTATTGAATAATCATGCTATCTAAAATTTACGAAGCAATACATAAATTTGAAGCTGATGCCCACAGAATCTTGGGTAAATATGAAACTTCACCATCTCGAATTGTTGAACTATCCAAAACTTACAATGAATTAAAAAGGCTATCAATTCAGCAGGATGAACTCTTTCGTCAAGCCTTGAGATGCATTGAAAATGAACTTTATCGTGCTGCCCACGTAATGGCTTGGGCTGGCTTCATGGATTACTTGGAGCAGAAGATTGCATCTGACGGATTACAGAAAATTCATATGGCTTATCCCGCTTGGGTAAGATATATAACTATTGCCGATTTAAGAGAAAACATCTCGGAATATCAAATAATTGAAGCCACTCGAAACGTTGGGTTGTGTACTAAGACTCAGACAAAAGCCCTTCATGGGTTGCTTAACAAACGTAATGAATGTGCTCATCCAAGCAATTATTATCCTCAACTAAATGAATCTCTTGGATACATTTCGGAACTCCTCCAACGAATCACACACCTGGATAGCATAAAATATTAAGTAAAATAATTAGTTACATAATCGACTATGGGGCGGTCATTTAGGCATTAAATTGTATTATTTTAAATAGCGTTCTTTATATAATTGAGCAGGCGAGACGCCTGCTCCACAATGCCCATTCCACACGGCTCCACCATCTTTTGTTTTTTGCCGAAGACCGAGGACCGAAGACCGAAGACCAATCATGATAGAGGCAAAAATTAAAATAATCACTTCCCGCATCGGCTCGAGGCCGTTTCGTGTCTGAGACATTTTTGCGCAGAGCGGCATTCTTCGGCTTGGGCGGCGCTTTCCTGGGGGCGATCAGCAGACTGACCATCGTTGATTTGGATCTGTTTCATGAAATGGCTCTGGTGCGGGAGGCATTCAGGGCCGGCTTTCTGCCCCGGGTCGACACCTTTTCCTATCTGCCCACCGTTACGCCCGTGGTCCATCATGAATGGGGGACGGGCCTGATTCTTTATCTCCTCTGCGTGCAACTCGGCCTCGG
>DYJG01000647.1 GCA_020723225.1 Desulfobacca acetoxidans
ACGATGCCGCCCACGGGGATGCCGAAGTCATGGAACCATTTGAGGAACCGGGTGATCACCGCGATGGGCAGGGCCTCCGGCAGGGTGACGAAGAAAAAGGAGGTAAGCTCCGGATTGGTTAACAACTCCCGGGCGTGGCCCATGCGCTCCCTGAAGCTCACCAGGTATTCCATCAGGGGGTCGGCCTCCTCCTTTTTGGAGAAGGAAAGGAGCTGGCGCAGGGATTTGGCCTCTTCCCGGCTTCGCACCATCTTGTCCACCCACAGGGAATAGATCTTGGACATGCCCAGGAGCCGCCGGGCATTGGCGGTGGGCGCGGTATCAAAAACGTAGACGTCGAACTCCTCCCCGAACATCAGGTCCAGCATGTTTTCGAACATGGCGGACTCTTCAAACGCAGGGTTCAAAGTGGCCGCGTCCACAAATTCGTCGGCCTTAAGCTGCAAATCCGCAAAGCGCAGGGACCAGTTGATCTTGTCCCGGATTTCCTTCTTGGATTTTTCGATGGTGTCCCGGGTGTCGATTTCGTAGGCGGAGGCGTTGGCCACACCCGGCAGGGGGGTAATCTTGCCGAAGACCTCCAGCCCCAGGAGGCCGGAGAGGGAGTGCACCGGGTTGGTGGAGGCCAGCAGCGTCTTATGCCCCTGGCCGGCCAGCCACAGGGCCGTGGCCCCGGCCATCACGGTTTTGCCCACCCCGCCTTTGCCGCCGAAGAAGAGGAATTTGAGGCCGGGCCGATCTTTGAGAAACTGACGCATATTGACGGTGATCTGATTTTCCATGACCCTCACTCGCACAAGAAATCCGCTACCCGGGAAATCATGTTTAGCCCGGTGACGTCCCGTTCCAACTCCGGCACCTGGGTGAGCACCTGGGCGCCGAAGGTTTCCTTGATTTTTGCCAGGTACTTCCCCTGCATCTCCAGGCGGTGGCGCAGATACTCGGGGATGTGCTCCTGCCCCAGGGAGGCCGGCAGCACCCGGTTGACGATATATCCTGACAGGGGCACCTTGAACTTGCCGAAAAGCTCCGCGGCCTTGAGGGTGTCGGCGATGATCATCTCTTCGGGCACCAGGACGAAGAAGAACGCGGTTTTCTCCTTGTCCGTCAGGATGCGGGAGCTGGACTGGATGCGGTCTTTGATGTACAACAGCTCGTCCAGGATGGCGTCCTCATCCAGGGTCGAGTCTTTTTTGAGGTGCGCTGCCACCTGGTCGTACTCCTTCATCTGTTCCCGCAAAGAAGTGATTTTGCCGATCCAGGCGTCGTAGACCGTGGCCATGGAGAGGTAGTAAAGGGCGTGGCCCAGGGGCACCAGGTCGTAGATGTAGTAGTCGAAATCCCCGGCCACCACGATGTCCACCACCGCGTCGAAGATGGCGGACTCCTCCATGGCCGGCTCCGCGGACGCGGCCTGGATGTAGGACTCGATCTCCTCGGGGAGGTCCTTGAAGCCGTACATATCCCGGATCTTCTGGCGGATTTCCTCCTGGTAGGCCTTGACCCGCTGGTCCGCGTCGATCTCCTGGGCCCAGAGGTTGTCCGCCACCTTGATGGGCTCCTTGCCGAAAAGGTCCTGCTTGAAGATGTCGCTTAAAGACGCCTGGGGGTCCACGGAGAAGACCAGGACCTTGTGGCCCAGGCTCGCCAAATAGTAACCCGCGGCCGCGGAGAAGGTGGTCTTGCCCAACCCCCCCTTGCCGCCGAACATCA
>DYJG01000648.1 GCA_020723225.1 Desulfobacca acetoxidans
CGGCCACGAAGGGCACCTTCGACATCCAGTCCCGGCCGTAGATGCCGTGGGGGACCTCCCCCAAGTCGGTGCGGAAGCCCACCCGGGTCAGCCCCAGGTCCTCCAGGGAGACCGCGGTGAGGTAGAGGGCGGAAGTTCCGCCTGCGGTTTTCTCGCCGTAAATTTGGGGATAATACTTTTTGGGTTCGGAGCCGATGCGCCGGTATGCCTCTTTCAGAAGTTGGGGCCGTTCCCCGAATAGCAGAGTGCCGGTGGGACAGGTGGTGACGCAGGAAGGAGCCAGGCCGATGGCCTGGCGCTCGACGCAGAAGTCGCATTTGCGCACCAGGGGCACCGCAGACCCCCATTCAAACTTGGGAATCTGGAAGGGGCAGGCCATCATGCAATAACGGCAGCCGATGCACTTGCCGTCGTCATAGACCACCGGCCCCTCTTTCATTTTTTCCAGGGCTCCCACCGGACAGACGCTGGCGCAAGCGGGGTCATTGCAATGCATGCAGCGGCGGGAGATAAAATGCCATTCCAACTGGCCGTCGGGATGGGCAATCTCCCGGAAGATGATGCGGTTATATTGATTGCTGCTCAAAAATCTCGGGTTGGACCAGGTCTCGCTGAAGACGGTCTTTTCTCCTTTCAGGTCGTTCCAGCTCTTGCACGCCACCTGGCAGGCCCGGCAGCCGATACACTTGGTGGTATCGATTAAGACAGCTTTGCTCATAAGCGTTCCCCTTTAGGCCCGCGAGGCTAGGCCTTTTCCACGTTCACCAGGAATACCTTGTATTCCGGGATCATGGTGTTGGCGTCCCCTATCTGGGGGGCCAGTTGATTACAGGCGTAGTTTTGGCGCGCATCCGGTCCGCCGTGGATATAACCGGCAAAACCGAAGTGCCAGGGCAGAGCCACCATCTCCACCGTATTCTGGAAGCCCGGGGCGCCGCAGCAAAAGGGCGCTACTCGCTGGGTGACGTTGGCCCGGGCCAGCACCTCGCCCCGGATACTGCTCACCTTGACCCAATCACCGGCCTTGATGCCCTTGGCTCTGGCCAGGGTGGGGCTGATTTCCACGAACATCTCCGGCATCATCTCCGACTGCCAGACGAGGTTCCGGGTCATGGCCCCGGCCTGCCAGTGCTCGGTCACCCGGAAGGTGGTGGCGATGATGGGGAACCGGGGATCGCAGACCTCGGCGAGTTTGTCGTATTCCCCTTTCCAGATCCTTACCGCGGGGTTGGACTGCTGCTTGGAGACGGGGTTATTGAAGGGGCACTCCAGGGCTTCGTAATGCTCCGGGAAGGGGCCGTCTTTGCACAGGCCCTTGGGGACGAAGAGGCGGCACTTCCCTTCGGGCAGCATGATATACGGGGCCTTGGCGGATTCATCCGGCGGGACCTCCACCTTGGTGGCCGGATCGATCCATTTGAAGTCGGGGACGTCGTTACGCACCCATTTCTTATTGGCCTCATCCCAGCGCACCAGGGCCTTGTCCTTGTTCCAGGGCTGGCCTTGGGGATCGGTGGAACAGCGATTATAAATGATGCGCCGGTTCACCGGCCAGGAAAAGGACCAGCCGGGATAGAGCCCCAGGCCGCTGGGGTCTTTTTTGTCCCGGGCCGCGGCCTTGTTATCCTTTTTACCCGCTCCGGGGTAATACCCGGAATAGATCCAGCAGCCGCAGGCGGTGGAGCCGTCGTCTTTCAGCCCCAGGAA
>DYJG01000649.1 GCA_020723225.1 Desulfobacca acetoxidans
GGTAACCAGAACTTTTCAGGGCAGAGCTTGGGAACGAGGGCAACTTCTTGATTTTACTGGCCACTGGCCACTGGCCCCTGACAACTTTTCGAAGCAGGGCCCGCCCTGAGGGTTGGAGGAACCGCGGTGAATAAAAGGTTTCGCCTGGGATTTTTCCTGATGGCGGCCACCGGCCTGCTGGCGGTGGCGGCTTGGGCGCTCCCCCAACCGGCCGCGGCCCAGGGGCTGCCGGCCGCGGCGGCCACGTCCGGGGATCAAGAAGACGGCGCGGCCGCCCGGACCCGGGAAATGGCGCAACAAGCCCGGGCCTTGGCGGCCGCGGGGAAATACGAGGAAGCCCTGCCTCTGGCCAAACTATTCCAGGAGAGGGTGGAAAAACGGTTCGGCCCCGATGATCCCCGGACTGCCCGGGCCCTGCGGCTGGTGGCCAATATCACCATGGGCTTGAACCGGTACCGCCAGGCGGTCCCCCTGTACCAACGGGCCCTGAAGATCATGGAAAAGACGCCGGGGCCGGAAAATCCGGAAACCCTGGAGACCATGGACCGTCTGGCCAGGGCCTATACCGCCACCGGCTCCTATGCCGAGGCTCTGTCCCTGGGAGAGCGCACCCTGGCGGTCAGGAAAAGGCTTTCCGGACCGGACAGCCCCGACACCGCTGAAACCTTGGCCAACCTGGCGGAAGCTCAACGGCAGATGGGCGCTTTGGATAAGGCTTTGTCTCTGGCCCAGGAGTCTTTAAAGATCAGGGAAAAGGCCCTGGGGCCGGAACACCCTGAAACCGCGGGCATCCTGGAAACCCTGGCCATGATCCACCAGCAGCAAGGGGCGCCGGAAAAGGCTTTGCCCTTGGCCGAGCGGGCTGTCAGGATCAAGGAAAAGGCGTTCGGGCCGGACCATCCCCGGACGGCCCAGGCCCACCGCGTTTTAGGCCTGATCCACAAAGGCCGGGGGGACTACACCCGGGCCGAATCGGCCATGAAAAAAGGGGAGGCGGGATCGGGAGTCCCGGCAACCGCCGGCATGGTGGAGGTCTACCTGGGCCAGGGACGTTATGAACAGGCCCTGGAGGCCCTGAAGGCCATGCGCCTCCCACCCTGGGCGCCGCCGCAGATTTTGGCGCAATTCCACATCCAGAAAGGTTTGGCCCTCCAGGGGCTGGGCCGGTTGGATGAGGCCGCGGTTTCGTTTGCGGAAGCCGTCCGGGTCATCGAGGAGATGCGCGCCCGGGCCCCGGGCGAACGCGCCGGCTTTTTCCAGGGCGGCAGGTTTATCGCGCATTATAAGGCTTATCTCGGCCTGATCGGCGTGCTGGCGGAGATGGCCCCAAAGCGGCAGCCCTTGCCCCCGGCCCTCAGCGCGTATGGCGCCGATCTGGCGTCCGCGGCCTTTTACTTTGCCGAATCCATCAAGGCCAGGTCCCTGTTGGAGGCCATTGCCGCCAAAGCCGGCGCCGGTCCCGGCGAAGGCCTGCCGGCCGACCTGGCTTCCCGGGAACGGAAGTTAAAGGAGGAATCGGCCACTCTGGAGGCCAAACGCCAGGAGATTTATCAGCCTCATACCGGCATGAAGCGCGATGTGAGCCTCTTTCAGACCGAAGTGGAAGCCTGGCAACAAAAGCAGCAGGCCCTGGTGGAGGAACTCCGCCGCCGCTATCCCCGGTATGCTGCCCTCTATTATCCCCGGCCATACAAAGCCGG
>DYJG01000650.1 GCA_020723225.1 Desulfobacca acetoxidans
TTTTATTCCCGTGGGGCTGACCTACCACCGCCGGAACCTGGGCTATGAGGTGGAAATAAATATCGGTCCGCCTCTGAGCGCGCCGGACCCTTGTCAGGCCAAGGCCCTGACCGACTCCCTCATGGACCGAATCGCCCGCCTAGGCGAACTGTAGGGGCGAATCTTGTATTCGCCCAGGATGGCAAGGGCGAACGCAAGGTTTTAGGTTCTGGGTTCTGGGAGTTTCAATCTTTTTCCCAAAACCCAAAACCCAGAACCCAAAACCTAAACTAACCCCCTAATCCCTGCCCCCTGGCCCCAGGCCCCTGCTCACTGCTTACTGCTCACCGCTCACTCACTCCACCGGCAGCCCCAGTTGCTCCTTAAACGCGGCCAGGCCGATCTCGTCGATGACTTTGCCCAGACGTTTCTTCTTTCCTGCCGCCTTGAACCAATCCAGAACCTTGGCCGCCAGGGCCAGGGCCTCGTCGTCGCTGAGTCCGGTGGCAATGACGTCGGCAAACCGGGGGTTGAGGCCGGAAGCAAAGCCCCCCGCCAGCACCCGCCAGCCTTTAGCCGCGCCCACCAATCCCAGGTCTTTAATGGAAGCCTCGGAACAGTTGTTGAGGCACCCGGAAACCCCGATCTTGAATTTATAGGGGAGCGGCATGCCGTGATATTTTTCATCCAGGTGCAACCCCACTCCCACCGCATCCTGCATCCCCATGCGGCAGAAGGTGGTGCCGGGGCAGATCTTGATGGAGCGGACGCACAGGCCGATGGCCGCGCCCGGTACCAGACCCAATTCCTGCCAGGCCTGATCCAGGTCCTCGGGCTTCATCCCCACCAGGGCGAACCGTTCCGCGGAAGTGAGTTTGACCGCCTTGACGCCGTACTTTTCAGCCACGTCGGCCAGCCGGCGCAGCAGGTTAAAATCGGTAATGATGCCCCCGGGAATATGGGGGGCAATGGCATAGGTCTCTTTATCGCGTTGCACTATGGCTCCTTTGTCCAACAGGTCTTCGGCCATGAATAAGCTCCTTTTCAACTCGCACGAATCTCACGTGATGGATGGCTTGGTTTTGGTCTCTTAAGATTAGTTGCAAGGCCGCCGGAAATCAAGGGAGGGCGGGAGAACAAGTTTCTTTCCCCGCATTTCCATTGACACCCTGAGGAGATTCCCTATATATTAAGTCGTTTAGTTAAAGTTATTGCAAGGCAGCGAGATGAACCAGGAATCCCGGGAACCGGACCGGACCCCCGCCGGTCCTTCAGAGACCCCGAAACCCAAGAGTTTTTTCAGCCGTATCTTCAGCCGCATCACCGGCTGGCTGGGAGGGCACGGCTACCATTACGCCGGCTTTTTGCCCAGGCGTCCCGGCTTTCTGCTGCGCTGGACCCTGGACCCCTTTTTCTCCCGGGTGACCGTCCACCCCCGGCAGCGGGAGCGCCTCCAGGAACTGGCCCGCCATGGAGCCCTGGTTTATGCCCTGAAATACCGCAGCCACCTGGATTTTCTTTTTTTTAACCGGCGTTATCAGGATTTAGAAATAGTGGCCCCTGAAGTAGCCTTCGATCTCAACCTCTGGATGTGGCAGCCTTTTTCCCACCTGATCCAGATCATCTCCGCCACCCTGGATTATTTCACCCGGCGCCGCTCCTGGCCCAATCCTTTTCAGGACGGTTATTTCCACCGGATGCTCGGGGAAAAACGCG
>DYJG01000021.1 GCA_020723225.1 Desulfobacca acetoxidans
GGTGAGCAGGGCTTCGTCGTTCTTGAGGTTGACGGCTTCCAGCAGTCTGCCGTCCGCGGCCACCCGGTCCCCGGTATGCAGGACCAGGATGTCGCCGGGCACCACCTCCCGGGCGGGAATAACCTGCTCCTGGCCGTCCCGATGCACCGTAGCTTCCGGGGCCGCCAGTTTCTGTAGGGCTGCCGCCGCCTGCTCGGCCCGGTATTCCTGGACGAATCCCAGGATGGTGCAAGCCAGGATGATCACCATGATGACATAGGCGTCCAGATGCTCTCCCAGGAAGAAGGAAATCCCGGTGGCCGCGATCAGAATGATGATCAGCAGGTTCTGAAACTGCCGGAAAAAGATGACCCAGGGAGAGATCTTCGTCGGCGGGGCCAGCTCGTTGGGACCGTGCTGCTCCAGGCGCTCCCGGGCCTGGGAGGCGCTCAGCCCCTCAGACCCGGTACCGAAGATTTCTAAAACCTTTTCAGCAGACAACGTGTAATATGCTTGTTCTGCCGCTGCCCCTTCCCTATTGTTTCCACTGGACATTAATTAGCGGCCTCCATAACGGACTCGCCACATCATCCAAAGTTGCACATCATTTATTCCAGGTGGCTGTGAACGACATAGAGATTCACCGGCTCTTTGACGCCCTTGAGGTGGGTCTGGAAGTTCCTGAGCACCAGGGGTTTTTCCTCGGCCCGGCGGTAAACTTCGTCGGAAATCACCACTTCGCCCGCCTGGGCCTGGCCCTGGATCCGATGGGACAGGTTCACCGGGGAGCCGATGATGCCGTACTTGGCCCGGTTTTCGGAGCCGATGTTGCCCACCACCACTTCTCCCGCATGGAGGCCGATGCCCATGTGCACCGGGGGAAACCCGGGTTCGGCCGCGTTTTCGCTTTCCACCGCGGCCTGCATCTTGACCGCGCAATCTATCGCCCGCTGGGCCAACGGCCCCAGGGGGCCGTCCAGGGGATCGAAAAAGGCCAGGATCGAGTCTCCCAAAAAGTCCACGATGATGCCCCGGTGCGCCTGGATCACCTCGATCATCCGGGCAAAATGGCGGTTTAACAGGTGGATGATGGCTTCGGGGCTCAGGGCTTCTGCCAGGGGGGTGAAACCCCGGACGTCGGCAAAGAGGATGACCACCTCCCGCTTTTCCCCACCCAACCGGGACGCTTCCGGCCGGCTTAATAGTTCCCGGGCGACCTCCGGGTCCACATAACGGCCGAAGGTATTACTGATAAAATCCCGTTCCTTCAAGCCGGCCACCATTTCATTGAAGCTAGAGGTCAATCGGCCGATTTCATCCCGGCTGGCCACCGGCAGGGATTCGCCGTAATCTCCCCGGGCCACCAGCGCGGCCTTGGCCGCGATCTTGCGGATGGCCCCGGCCACCGGCCGCACCCCCAGGCGGATGAGCGCCAGGATAACGGCCAGGCAGAGGATGCCGCCGGCCAGGTAAAAGAGGCGGAACCGCAATATGGGGGCCAGAATCTCGCTGCCCCGGGCATGCAGCATGATGGCCCAGGGCGCGGCATGGAGCTTGTAAAACCCGACCACCATATCCGGGCGGTAGCCTTTCCCCGTGATGGTGCCATAATCCTTTTCCTTCATGGCCTTGAGCATGGCCATCTCCAGGGGGTCCTGGGTTTCTCCCAGACAGTGGCGCGCCTCCATGGCCGAGCTGCTGTGGGCCAGGTACTGCCCCTCCTGGCTTACCAGGCAGGCCATCTGGGCCACCATCCAGCCCTCCGTGAGGACGTCCTGCATCAGGTAGTCGTAACTCAGGACCACTTCCAGCCGGGCAATGGGCCTACCGGCCAGATTCAGCAGATCCCCCCGCAGCCCCACGGTTTTCCCGTCCTGGGGGTAAAAGTAGCCGATGTGGGACATCGCCGCGGATTGTTCCTTAATATCTGTGGGGCCCCCGGTACCGGCTTTTTTCTCCCCGGCTATTTCAACCCGGGTGACGCCGGGCTCGGACTTTATCTGCCCCAAAAGCCAATCCTGGATTACCTGCCCCCGGGAGTCCTGCCCGGCCCGGGCGAAGGTATCCATCCATTGCATCTTGTCATGGAGCCGCATGTCAATCTGGTGCGCGGCCCGCTCCAGCCGCAGAATGGCGATCTCCTGCCATTCCTTGAACAAAATATCCTGAATGAAGCGGTAGCCGAAGACGCCGATGACCGAAAGGATCAGGAGCAGCGGCAGCATCAGCAAAGCGGCGAGTTTTCGCTCTAACGTCTTGAAGGCAAACATTGATTAAGGCCCGCTTTACCCAAAAAGTAGTCGTTGCTTCATAATTCGGGAATGGGTGTTCATGGGTTCCCGGATTTCCCGGGAAATTCACTCAATCACGTTCGGCAAGTTAGAATTGCTGCTTGAATTATAACCATGCCTGAATCGAGATTAAAGGGGCAGGAACCGGGAGAAGTAATATATATTAGACCTTGAGCCGTACTCCTTTCTTTAAATTTGTGCCGAACCGCGCTATATTCTCCCCGGTGACAAATCCACAGCCATTTTCAGGGGGAGCCCATGAGCAAGTTTCTATTTGTGTTAACCCGCGGTCCCGAGGACCCGACCCGGGCGGTGAGGTGTTTCCAGTTCGCCAAAATCGCCAAAGACAAGGGGCACGAGGTGACCGTCTTCCTGGTGGACGACGCGGTTTATCTCACCAATCTAGCCCTGGCGGAGCGGGTCAAGGCCCCCACCGGAGACGAACTCATCACCTACTGGAAGTTCCTGGTGGACCACGGCGCCGCTATTTTGGTGTGCAAACCCTGCGCTGAGACGCGCCTGGTGGGAGAAGACGACCTGCCGCCCGGAACGAAAATCGGCACTGGGATGACCTTGATCGACCTGGCCGATCAATCAAAGGTATTCACTTTTTAAGTAAATCCGTTACCGCACCGGCCCGGCAGGCGGCTGCGCCGCCGCCGCCGGGGTGGTGGCGGTGCAGGTTTTTCAGGAGATGAACCTGGAAGAAGCAGGCGCCGGGGGGAATAAGACTGCTTCCAGTAAAAACCCGGATACCTGAGGGAGAATCTAGGCGTTGAAAAAATCAGTTATTGTTTATACCTTCTAATCATGGTTTCATATTCGTCATGGTTGCCGATCCAGACCCATATGTAATCATTTCCATCCTCTACAGCTAATGCACGATGAGCAAGTCCAATACGTGCAGACCAAAATGCCCCGACTTTCTTGAATTGGAGCGAGGGTGATAAGGGTTTTCCTTTAATAGATGGAAGCTTTTATCGGCGACATCTCGGACTTCCTCCGGCAGGTCCCGGTATCGGCGCCAGAATTGGTCAGTCGTACGGTGCATCAGAGGTCCCTGAGTCTTCTTTTTCCTTTGGCCTTTTTAGCCTCCTCCAGCAGAAAATCAAGCTTTCCTGCCCTTGAATCTTCTTCTATTTGCCGATCCCACTTCTCCCAATCCTGATCAAAGAACCACTGGCGGAATTTTTTGTACTCGTTTTCCGGCAAAGATAACACGGCTTTTTCCAGGTCTTGAATACTTCTCATTTTCTACCCCTTTAAAATTGCTCTCTCCCTGGGATATCCCAGCCTATGCATGGGAACGCCATTTATTGCCGGAATTCCAAGAATGGCAACTATTATCATTCCTAAATTCAACTCAAGAAGAGTTGAAACTCAGCACCGGCATAGGTGGTTAACAGAATATCGCCTAGGAGCAGTTAAAGCAAGCTCATATTAAACATGATATTCGGGTGTTGCCAGATTAACCGTATCATAGATTTTACCCTTACGCGGCACGCAGGGAAGATAGCGTGAGCGATGCTGAAGCCCAGGCCAGTGAGACATAACCTACGCCTGATCCCGCATCTTTTGTTCTATTAGGCAAATCGTTTAGTGACATTCTAGTAGCCCTCCGAGAATAGGAAAAAATATCTGTTTTAATATGGGTACTTTTACCTATTTATCCTTAATAATCTTAGACTTAAATTAGGATTACCCTACCCGAGATCAGGTATAGGTGTTAGGAAACTATGCCTCAGTCCGGAAATACCGGACCACGAGCAGGCAACCTGTCTAGTTTCCCCATGGTTATCCACATTCAAAGAGGAGGGACCCTCGCGACTCTATTAAAACCCGCATTTAGGTCATTAACTTATTGCATAGGAGATGATAATGATGGCCCATTCTTTTTTGAGCCTCTCCGGCAAGAGAGGAAAACGGGCGCCCAAGGCAATGGCTGGGGCCATGGTATACCTCTTAAGTTTCACCATGGTCTTTTCCGGCTTCCTCCTGCCCGGCTCCTCCGTGGCCCAGGTGACTGAGGACCGGGTTCTTTCTTTGAAGGAAGTCCCGGTGCCGGTGCCTAAAGCCGCGGTGGTGCGCCTGATCCCCCGTGAAGGGATCCGTCTAAATTTTCAGCCGTTAACCACCGCGATTGTCAGAGACCAGGCCGCGCTCATCAGATTAGGCAAGGCCCTGTTCTGGGATATGCAGGTGGGCAGCGACGGGATCATGGCCTGTGCGTCCTGCCATTTTAACGCGGGTGAAGATGTGCGCAGCAAGAATCAGGTGTCGCCAGGGTTGGCGGACACCAATTTTCACGGTCCCATGGGCGGTGACAACCTTTTCGGCAACTCCACCGTGCCCTTTACCGCCAATGACCCCAACAACCCCGTGGGTCCCATAGAGCCCCCCGACCCCAACTTCAATGTGCCGGGGCAACCTACCTTCACCCCCAACTGCGATTTAACCCGGGAGAATTTCCCGCTCAACGGCTGGTTCAATCCCACGGCCAAGGTGCCCCGGAAGCCTTTTCCGCCCAATGTCACCGTTTTTGAGGAACTGGCCCTGGTGGATATTGATACCAACGACGTCATCGGCTCTCAAGGAGTGCGCAATACCCAGTTTGTGGCCGTTACCCCGAGAAGCGCGGTGGATCAGGGCACGCCGCTGCCCGACATCTTCAACGTGGTCACCCCCGGCCAGTTCAATCTCGAAGGACGGGTGCGGCGAGTCACGGGCAGAAACGCGCCCACCACCATTAACGCCGTTTTCAACTTTGACAACTTCTGG
Organism: Desulfobacca acetoxidans; assembly: GCA_020723225.1. Taxonomy (GTDB): domain Bacteria; phylum Desulfobacterota; class Desulfobaccia; order Desulfobaccales; family 0-14-0-80-60-11; genus SURF-52. Next base: position 5,049 of record DYJG01000021.1, read on the forward strand.
GACGGCCGGGCCAGTTTCATCTTTAACGGCGTGAACCCCTTCGGCTTCCGGGACCGCACCAGCACCCTCAAGAAACTGGTGAACGGGGTGATGCAGGACGTCTTCGTCCGGGTCACCAATTCCAGCGCGGCTTCCCAGGCAGTGGGTCCGCCCCTCAGCGATATGGAAATGTCCTGGGCCGGGCGTTCCTTCCCGGACCTGGGCAAAAAGATGCTGACCTTGCGTCCCTTGAACAAGCAACTGGTGCATCCCCAGGACAGCGTCTTGGGTCCTCTTTCCCGGGCGACCCTGGGTCCCCAGGGCAACGTGACGGGCCCCAAGGGTTTGAATACCTCTTACGGGAAAATGATCAGACAAGCTTTTCATAGGTCGTGGTGGGCCTCACCCGATATTATTATCGTTGACACTTCGACGGCCGCGGTCCAGAAAGCCTCCGTCAACGACCCCCGCACCATGGTAGTGTCTCCCGGCAAGGCTACGGTGGCTAAAGCCGACCAGATCGGTGCCATGGCCCTTACCCCCATGCAGGTGCAGTACACCCAGATGGAGTACAATTTCTCCCTGTTCTAGGGCTTGGCCGTTCAGGCCTATGAGGCCACCCTGATCTCCGACAATACTCCCTTTGACCGTTATATGGGCGCGCCCACCCTGAATCCGCCCATTCCACCGGATCCCACCGCCATGACCCCCCAGGAGATCCTGGGTTTTGGCCTCTTCAACGAACAGGGCACGTGTTTCAGTTGCCATAAGCTGCCGATAGGCACCGGCGCCACCGTCTTTGACGTGCAGCCGGATGACCAGGGTGTGCCCCGGCCGGGGATCGAGGACGGCATCCTGGAAACCATGGCCATGGCCGACGGCCAGATGGCCAATTATGACCACGGGTTTTACAACACCAGCGTCAGGCGCTTTTCGGAAGACACCGCCCGGGCCGGGACCGCTCCCAATGCCCCGCCCTTCCTGAACCCCCGGGATGGCAATAAGCCGTTCCCCCTTTCTTACGTGGAGCTGACGGCTTTGAAAATGCAGGGCAAACTGCCGCCGGACGTGGCCAGGTTTGTCCCCAGCCAGCAGATGCTGCCCCGCCGGGTCACCACGGGCGCGTTCAAGAGCTCCAATGTACGCAATCAAGAATACAGAGGCCCTTATTTTCATAACGGGGATTCGGCCACCCTGCGCCAGGTTATGGAATTCTATGCCCGGGGCGGCAACTTCCCCAATACCAACATCGACTTCCTGACGGTGGATATCGATGGCATCCCGGATATCCAATTCCCGGAGTTTATCCCCAATTCCAGGATCAATATCGAAGCCCTGGTGGCCTTCTCGGCCAACGCCCTGACGGATCAGCGGGTGGTCTTTGAACGCGCGCCCTTCGATCATCCCCAATTATTTATTCCCGACGGCTCCCCTGCGGGCGCTCCGGATCAGGATCTGTTCCTGGAACTGCCGCCGGTGGGCAGCGGCGGGCGGGCCACGCCCATCCCCCGCTTCTTGAACCTGGATCCCCAGGATCCCGGGGCTTAAACTAAGTTAGCCCGGCCACCGGGGCTGTTGGACCCCGGCGCTCCGGTTTCCCTTTGACCCCGGGAATCTTTCCCGGTTGACCAGCAAGTGAGCCTTAAGATGCTCACACACCGGATTAGGAGGAGCCATGTTAAAGAGGAAAATTAAGCTGACCGCAATGATTCTGGCCTTGGGGCTGCTCATGCCCACCTGGGCTTTTGCCCAAGGCGGACCCGTGCCGCCGGCCATGTTTGACATTACCGGTTTTATCCAGGACGCGACCAAGGCCGACGTCGGAACGATCCCCGCCCCCAGCGCCAGGCTGCAAGGCGGAACCATCACCGTCAACGGCATCAAGATGATCGTTCCCAACAATACCATCGTGCAACTGCCGGCCACCGCCATGACCTGGGCCGACTTGTTCGCTCGCACTAAATCGGCTTCGGTGGGTTATGACCCTCCGAGACCCAATCATCCTGTGGGCCGTACGGGATTGGCGCTGAATGACAGCCGGACCTTCAGCTTCCCCTCCTTCGAGGTGCGGGTGGTGGGCAACGTCAACGGCACGGACCCGGTCACCGGCGAACCCCGCTACATCGTGGGCCTGATCGTCCCCCTGGCCCAACAGGGACTGAACATCGGCTCGGGGATCATTAATTATATCGATTATACCACCGGCAGATTCAGGGTTGGCGGAGCCATCGGCAACCCCAACTCGGTGGCCCTGGTGGAGATCAACGACCCCCAGGGGCGTTTCGGCCGGGCCAAGAGCCCGGACCCCAGGTTCACCTGTGACTCCGGCAATCCGACGATCTGCACCACTACTGCCTACCCGGTGGGCATCCCCCGTTTCGATCCCGCGGTGCAGGTTGACCCGGATATCCCCATCACCAACCGTCCCTTGAACGGCGCCGCGGGTTTACCCATAGACCCCTTCATCGCCTTGGGCGAGCCCTTGAGGACTTTTCAAATGCCGCCTCCCGGCACCGGCCCCACGGACCAGTCGAAATGGGCGCCCCTGATGGTGGGCGACTGGGTCGATTATACCGGCAATTTGATGAAACTCGACCCCAGGGGTCCCAACACCCCGGATAATATGTTCATCTCCGCCCACACCGTGATCGCCAACCTGGGCATCTACACCGCGCCGGGAACCCTGCCGTCGTATATCAACACCTCGGTTTTGATCGGCACCGCCGGGACTCCGGTGACTGCCGGCACCCCGGCCACCCTCATCCCCGAGGAAATCTCCCGGCGCATCACCGTGGAAGGATTCTGCACCGACTCCACCCGGGTGGTGAACTTTTACGCCATTGACGTGAATCCCACCAGCGGCGCCGAGACTTTACGGCTGCTGGGCCAAGCCCTGCCGGAGGCCGGCCCGGCCCGGCCCCGGGGCCGCTACCGCTTTATCGTGGGCAAAGGCGCCTTTACCCCTGTGACTAGGGAATACGTCGCCATCCAAACGAATGGCGGGCCGACGCCCGTGGAAAACCCGGCCGGGTTAGAGCCCATCATGGCCGGCCAGTACCGCCTGCCCTGTTGGGATTACATCTTCACTGAAGGCACGGTCTTCGGCAACCCCATACTCCCGTGCAACTTCCAGGATATTTCCTTCCTGGCCCAAGGCTCCGGCCCCCTTAACGGCCCCGGGGCTGGCGGACCCATCATCGGCCGCCTCGATCCCTGGCCCGGACCCTAATCCTTTGGCCCCCAAGAAAACGGCCATCTGCTGAAAGGCAGGTGGCCGCGCTAATCAAAGGTTTCCCGATTTTGCCCCGCAAACATAATATTGCGCAACGTGTTCCCCCAGGGAAGACGTTGCGCCTTTAATTCTGGGGCTGCCGGTTTTCCCTGTCAAAAGTGAGGCAAAGAGCCGGCAACTCAGGGAAAATGTGAATAACCCTTTGATTTGTCAGGTATTAAATGATTATATTAATCCCTAAAAATTCTCGGGTGACTCCCATGGCCCATTCTGCTGCCAGGCGAAATTATCGGAGACTCATGGCGCTGCTTCTGCTAACCGCAGCTACCCTTATCTTTTCAGGATGCGGCGGACCCGTATTAAAAGAGCAGGAGCTGGAAGGAAAATGGGTGGCTGTAGGCAGAGACACTGCGGGGGGCAGAAGGGATATCGGATTCGTGATTGAATTTTTCCCGGATAAGACCGTCTCGCTGCCGGCCGGAAAAGGAACCTGGACTATTCTGGGCGATGGAAGGGTGGAAATCGAGATAAGGAAAACCAGGATGTTCGGTTCTATTCAGGAAGATACTTTGACCATTACTATGGCTGATGAAACGGGCGTGTTGTACTTTAAAAGGCAATAATCTTAAAAAGCATTATTTCCCCGCCAGACCGGAATAGGCCACCCTTGCGGCCCGGCAGATGGCCAGAGAAGCGGTTCTCCCCTTGCCTTCGAACCTTTTGCACTTCATGGGATTATAAAACGAAGCCACCCAGAGGTCGCCGGAGACCCCGCCGAGAAAGACGTCCAGCTTCAATTCGCAGAAGTATTTGCGCATCATCCTTTCCACCACCTGCCAGGCTTCCGAGATATTGGAGGTGTAGAAAAGCGCGCCTTTCTTTTCCATCACCTTTTCAGCAATGAAGACATCCAGGTCCCTGTCGCTATATTCGTTATGCATCATGTTTATACCTGCAACCCGGGGACGGCGGCGGGGGAATCAGGCGGCATGGACCCTCGCCTCATCGTCTCCGGACGGGCAGCCGTTGAATTCAGGACCTAAACTGCCTGGCAGTGTTTGTTAAATCAGAAATTATGCCAATCTCTTTCCTTATTAATTCAATAAGTTAGCCAACTTCTTTCTAACATTAATGTGCGTTTTCCACTGTTATGTTGACATAATTGTAGGAAAAAAGAGCCGATAACGGCTGGTGGAAGAGTCGGAAGACGGACGGGCAGGCCGGCGGCCCGGGTTTTCTGCTCCGGGCGGCGCCGGCCCTGCCGGAAAAAAAACCTACCTCAAGATTTGGCGGCCCCCCGGCCCTTTCTCTCATCGATGTCGCCGGGATACATCACCGCATCGTAGCCCCGTTCCCGGGTACGGATGCGGATCACTTCGTCAACTGGGGAGACAAAGATCAGCCCGTCCCCGGTCTCCCCGGTGTACGCTGATTTCAGGATGGCCTCGATGGTCTCCTCCAGGTTGCGGTCGCTCAAGACGATATTCACCTGGATCTTAGGGAGCATGTCCACCTGGTAGGTGCCGGAGCGCCCCGCCAGGGTGATCCCTCCCTGGCGGCCGTGGCCGCGGATCTCAAAGATATTCATGCCCACGATGCCCAGTTCCTTGAGGGCATCCTTGACATCGTTCATCTTGTCTTCCCGAATGATGGCTTCAATCTTTTTCAACATGGCATTATCCTTCTAAGAGTAGGCCCGTTCGCCGTGGGCGCTGATATCCAGGCCCACCTCCTCTTCCACGGTGGTGACCCGGAGGCCGATGCTCCAATCCAGAAGCTTGGCCACCAGAAAGGTCACGCCGAAGCAAAAGGCCATGGTGACCCCGATGGCCAGGAGTTGCACGGCCAGTTGTCCGGGGTTGCCGTAAAAGAGGCCGTTGGCCCCTGCCGCGTTCACTTCCACCGTGGCGAAAAGGCCGGTGGCGAACATACCCCAGGTGCTGGCCAGGCCGTGGCAGGCCCAGACGTCCAGGGACTCATCCCATTTGCGTTTGTCCCGGAAACGGATGCCGTAGTAGCACAGCGGCGCGGCCACCGCGCCCACCACCATGGCGGCCATGGGGGTAACGAAACCGGACGCGGGGGTAATCGCGGCCAGGCCGGCCACCATGCCGGTCACCAACCCCAGGGTGCTGGGCCGTCCGTCCAGCCAGGAAAGCACCATCCACACCAGCCCGGCTGTGGCCGCGGAAGTGTTGGTGGTTAAGAGGGCATTGACCGCCACCCCGTTGGCCGCCAGCGCGCTGCCGGCGTTAAAGCCGAACCAGCCCACCCACAGCAGTCCGGCGCCGATCACCGTCAGGGGGATGTTATGGGGCTCCATGGGGGACTTGCCGAAACCCTTGCGGGGGCCGATGGCCAGGGCGAAGGCCAGGGCCGAAAACCCCGCGGCGATGTGCACCACCGTGCCGCCGGCAAAGTCCAGGGCGCCCAAGGCCCCCAGCCAGCCGCCCTTGCCCCAGACCCAGTGGCATAAAGGGTCATAAACCAGGGTAGCCCAAATCAGGCTGAACAGCAGAAAGGATTTAAAGCGCACCCGCTCCACGAAGGCGCCGGTGATCAAGGCCGGGGTGATCACCGCGAACATCATCTGGAACGCGGCAAAAAGCCCATGGGGAATGGTCTTGCCGTAATCCGGGTTGGGGTTGCCGGCCACGCCGTTGAGCCCCAAAAAGTTCAGGCCGCCGATCAGACCGCCGATGGACTCCCCAAAGGCCAGGGAATACCCGTAAAGGACCCATTGCACCCCGATTAAGGCCATAAAGACATAACTCAGGGTCAGAGTGGACAATACGTTTTTGCGCCGGACCATCCCCCCGTAAAAAAGGGCCAAGGCCGGCGTCATCAACAGCACCAAAGAACAACAAACCAGAATCCAGGCGGTGTCGCCGCTGTTTATGGGATTGCTCATCCCTCCCCCTCCTGAAAGTTATTGGCCCCCCTGCCGGTAACAGCCCGCATTTGCCTCCTTCTGGGAAACTCCTGGAACAATTTTGCAAACTGCGGCCTGACTCATGCCAAACGGGTGGCCAGTGATTTTAAGACGCAAGTCTCCATCGGCAATCTATTAGTCAGAAAATGTGCCAGAAACTATTGTAGTTATTTCAATAAGTTACCCAATTATTAATTTACAATAATGTATGTATTGCTCATATATGATGACAAATATGTCATTAATGATTATTTTTTGCTGACCGAACGCCGGAAGATGGAACAGGGAGGAAGACTGGGGCCCCGGCTCCTGCTGGATTATAGAGGTTTGAAAGGCCTTGATCCCTTCTCCCGATACCTTTGGATAACTTGGCTATTTTGTTTAATAAAACTGAACTGTCGAAAAATTAGCCAATTTTCACCATACTGTAATAAATTATGTGTAAATTGATTGACAGCGGCTAGAATTTTTGCTTTAAAAGTTATAAGCACTATCAAGCAAATAGGGCTACCGCATGAGTCGGGAGGGAGTCTTATGGGTTTGATGCCGCAAGTATCGTCAGACTTTCATGACGATGGACCTTCCGCGAAAACCTTCCTCGGCCTGCATGGGCACAATTCCATTGTCAGCCTGGGTTGCGGCTCCTTGCTTAACCGCATCGACAACCACCTACGCCTGATGGCCGCATTAAATCTCACCTTCTATGTGGGAATTGACCGGGTTTCAGAGGTCAATGTGTCACCCGCCGAAATCTTTTCGGACCCGGAGGGCATGGAAAAGTTGCTGGGGAGGATTTACCGGGGCGATCCTCAAAGGTTCCGGGGGGCGCTGAAAGTCTTTCCCAACACCTGGGTGGAGGAGCTTTGGAATCTTCCCTGCGCCGCGGTGGTCTGTCAGCGGGTGGAACCGGACTGCCGCTGGGAGGACGTCATCGTCTCCATGCGGCCGAAGCTGGTGCTCCAGGAGGACCTCCACGGCTGCGAACGACAGCAGTTTCGGGGGCTCGGCTACGTCCGCAGTTGGCTCAAGGTCCGGCAATACGGTTTGCAGCCCTTTCGGCCCTGGCCCATCTTCCCCGGGGAAAAAAATCTGATCCTCTGGCGGCGTCAGGATTTTGATGACGAGGAAGTGGAGGCGTGCAAGTGGAGGGTGCTCCACCGTTTGGGGGAGCGGTTCATCGGCTGAGGTGACGAGGCATTTATAGCTAAGCCCGCGCCTCTCGGCGTGCATCGGCGGTTAAAAATTCACCGCCGATAAACGCCGATGAACGCCGGCTTTAAACCCGGAACCCAGAACCAGAATTCTATTTCTCCCTGTGGTCCATGATGCGCAGGGCCTTGCCTTCGCTCCGGGGCAGGGTTTGGGGTTCCACCAGTTCCACCAGGGGGGTCACCAGAAGCTCGCTTTTCAAGGCGTTAGTAATCTTTTTTTGCAACGACTTGAGGTACTTCAAGTCCTCCCGGAAGAATTCCTGCTGCACTTCCACCTTGACCGTCATCAGGTCGTTGAAATTTTCCCGGGTCAGTTCCACCAGGTAGTTGGCCCCCACCTCGGGCATGGCCATCAGCACCCGCTCGATCTGCATGGGAAAGATGTTCACGCCTTTGATGATCAGCATGTCGTCGGTGCGGCCCTGGATGCGGGAAAGCCGCCGGTGGGTGCGCCCGCAGGGGCACGTCCCCGGTTCCACCGCGGCCAGGTCCCGGGTGCGGTAGCGCAGGACCGGCATACCTTTGCGGGAAAGGTTGGTGAGCACCACTTCCCCCACTTCCCCAGGGGCGGCCGGCTCCAGGGTCTGGGGGTTGATCACCTCCAGGAGGAAATGGTCCTCCC
>DYJG01000651.1 GCA_020723225.1 Desulfobacca acetoxidans
AGTCAGCATATAAATCAACGGCCTGCCGCCTGGGGATGACCGGATCATACCCGGAAGGGTCAGGCCAATTCTGTGCCATTTGCCAATTCTCTTCAAGATTCCCCGTATCCTGCAGGTCGCCCTTAAAATCCATCCCGCGGCCTGCAAGCCCGGCCAACTGCTGCAGTTTATGGGTGTAGAAAACCATGGCCTTTAATTCCCCCCCTTGAGAATCAAGCTGATGGACCAGCCATTGACTGATGCAAGCGCGCCAAACGCCAGCCTTCCCGGGGAAGGGCCTCCCTCCCTTCTCCGGGAAGAGTTGAGATTAGGTTGGGCGTAACTAGCCGACCGATTGGCAAGATAGAGTCCCCCAAGTTGCCTATCGCCCCGCGGCCCCCACAGGCCGGGGACGGTGCTGCCATAATCTCAAAAACTCCGGGCGCAAGCTCCCTGATGAGCGGGCCCGGTCCATGGTTTGCCGCGGCCAGCCTCCCCGGGGAAGAGGGCATAACACCCTTCCCCGGGAAGGGTTGAAATTAGGTTGAGCGTTGGCAGCCTACCGATAACCAAGTTGCAGTCCCCCTTATTACCGACGCCCCGCGGCCACCCACAGGCCGGGGACGGTGCTACCTAAGCTTCAAGAAACTCAAGGAAATCAGCCCCAGGATCAGAGACAGGATCCAGAAGCGGACGATTACCTTGGGTTCCGGCCAGCCCTTCAATTCGAAATGATGGTGCAGCGGCGCCATGCGAAAGACGCGCTTGCCGTTGGAGACCTTGAAAAAGGTCACCTGGATGATCACCGACAGGGCCTCCACCACGAAGATGCCGCCGACGATGGCCAATAGGAATTCCTGCTTGACGGCCAGGGCCGCGGTGCCGAGCACCCCTCCCAGGGCCAGGGCGCCTACGTCCCCCATGAACACCTGGGCCGGATAGGAGTTAAACCACAGGAACCCCACGCCCGCGCCCACTATGGCGGCCAGAAAGATGGACAGCTCTCCCACCCCCCGGATATAGGGAATCTGCAAGTACCCGGCGATGATTTTGTTCCCGGCCAGGTAGCAGAGAATCATAAAAATGCCTGCGGCAATGGTCACCGGGCCGATGGCCAGGCCGTCCAGGCCGTCGGTCAAGTTCACCGCGTTGGCCGCGCCCACGATGATGAAGACCGCCATGGGGATGAAGCCCCACCCCAGGTCGGGCTGCACCTGCTTGAAAAAGGGCAGCGTCAGGGTGGTATTGAATCCCGGGGTGTAGTACAGCCAAAAGGCCGCGGCCAGGGCCACCACGGATTGGGTCACCAGCTTGGCCCGGCCGCTCAGGCCGTGGTTGTGCTTCTTGATGATCTTGAGATAGTCGTCGTAGAAGCCGATGAGGCCGAAGCCCAGGGTCACCAGGATCAACAGCCAGATATAGGAATTGCCCAGGTCGGTCCAGAGCAGGGTGGCCACCAGGGCGGTGAAGATGATCATCAGGCCCCCCATGGTGGGGGTGCCGGCCTTGGAGAAATGGGACTGGGGGCCGTCCTCCCGGATATACTGGCCCACCTGCATCTCTTTCAGTTTGCGGATAAACCAGGAACCGATGAACAGGGTGATCATCAAGGCGGTGAGTACCGCGAAGATGCTGCGGAAAGTAATATAGCGGAAGACGTTGAAGCCGCCGAAAACCGTTTTTAAAGGATATAAGAGATGGTAGAGCACTAA
>DYJG01000652.1 GCA_020723225.1 Desulfobacca acetoxidans
TGAACCGCACCTTGGTGGGGGGCAAATTGCTGCCCACCAACACCTGGGCGTTGGCCAGGATTTGCTGCAACTGCCTGATCCTCTTTTCCAGCCGCTGCCGGTGGGCCAGGGCCGACTGGAAATCCTGGTTTCTCTCCAATCGTCCTTCCTGCGCGGCGTCCAGGAGTTCCCGGACCACCATGGGCCGTTCCACCCGGGATAGAATCTCCAATTCCTTAATGATCTTCTTATAACCGGCCCGGGTTAGCAGAATCTTTTCCATATAATCTAGATAATTCAGGCGACCGTCTTTTTCTTCCTATTCCTCGAAATAACTGGTAATTTTTTGATCTTCCCTTTATTTCTTATCCAAAAAGGTGGAAGGGGTCAATTCCAAAAGACCCCGAGGTCCGGATAACTTGTGAACAATGCGGCTGATAACCGGACTGTTACCCCATATTTAATTACTGAGACCTTATAAAACAAGGTTATCTTATAAAAGGGTTTTGCAAAAGTTTTGGCCTGAAATGCTGTTCCCATCCCCTCCCCCCAGCGCGGGGGATTAATGCCAGGGAGAATTACCTTTGCTCTTGCGACTACCAGGCCTGGTCCTCAAGTCCTCCTGGCGGCCCTACCGGGCCCGGGCCGGAGAGAGGGTGATCATTATCCGGTCCCGGAGAACCTTCCCTCCCGGACATCCCACCACCCGCCTCTGTCTGGAACTCTTGGGCGGCCTTTCTCTTTCCGGGCGGCGTCTGTTGGACGTGGGGTGCGGCACGGGCATCCTGGCCCTGGCCGGGGCCGCGTTGGGCGCGGAACTTTGCGTGGGGGTGGACCTCTCCTGGCTGGCGGTGAAGCTGTCCCGGGATAGCGCCCGGGAAAACCGCCTGGACCACAAGATTTTTTTGGCCCAGGGCTCCACGGAATGCCTGCGAGGCGCCTTCCAGGTGGTGGTGGCCAACCTTCCGGCCGCAGTGCAACTGGCCAAGGTGGAGGAACTCAGTCGACTGGCCTCAAAAGATGCGACTCTGATCCTCTCCGGTTTCCGGGACAGCCAGGAGGATGATCTGCGGACGCTTTATAACCGGGCGGGCTGGTCGCTTAGCCGCCGGCTCACCAAAGACGAATTCTGTATTGAACTCCCGCCGGAGAAGAGTTTTACCTGGGCGGCCTGGATGCTGGAGAGGAGCCAGTGATTAGCAATACGAAAAGACTTAACCACAGAGACACAGAGAGCACAGAGATTCACAGAGGACTAAAGATATTTGCGCCTTGGCAAGCCAATGCGCAAACATTTTATACTCTGTGAAACTCTGTGTCCTCTGTGTCTCTGTGGTTAATCATTTACGTACTGCTTTCTACTCACTCCCCTCCTTTGGCTTGGAAGTGAGAACCTCCGTCTGCCACAGGCTCATCTGCCGGGTTTCGGCTTGCCGGTGGCGGCAGGGATCGAAGCCGCAGACGGGGCAGGTGGGTTCCTCGCAAGGGTCCAGGTGGATGAGAATATCCGCGGCCGGGCCGAAATGGGCCCGGAAGATTTTCTCCAGGTCCTTGACCTCCCGGTGGCCCTCTTCCAGGGGCAAGTCTTTCGGTAAAATGAGGTGAAAGTCCAAATGGATCACATCCCCGGAGCGTCGGGCCCGGAGCTGGTGCACGTCGATCCAGATGCTTTTCCGGTGCTTTTGGAGGATGCCGGAGATTTCCTGCAA
>DYJG01000653.1 GCA_020723225.1 Desulfobacca acetoxidans
GCGCCGGAGGAGCTTTTTAAAATTCGCCGCCTCTGACATGGCAGTCTCCTAAAACAGGAACTTAGTGGATTCGTCCATGCCGTATCCCCAGCCTAATGCAGGCTAATAATTAAGTCAGTGGCCGTCAAACCTGATCCCTGCCCGGGGGCCTCTCCCCCATTATCCCCAAAATTTACAATTTCTCCTATTGATTTTACCTTTGCATCTCTGGTAATATATACACAACTTTGTCTACCAGTTGACGCGTCTAGTAAATATTGGCTTCAAGTATAATAAAAACCTAGAGTATTGGTTGCTTCCTTTTTTTATCTCATAACTTCCATAACTTAAAACGCAAGGCTGTAAATGATTAGGATAACGCCATGAAAAAATTACTTATTTTTTTGGTAGTGTCCCTTTTTCTATTAACCTCCGCTTTAATTTCTCCTGTCATGGCCCAGCAAACTGCGGAAAACCCCCAGGCTCCACCGGGTATCAACCCCGCGGAAGGCCAGGCCCCCCGCGCCTTACCCGCAACGGACCCCGTGACCTCCCAAACCAGCCTCTCCGACAATTACCAGAGCCTTTTGATTACTCCCCGGAACGACTCCTTCACCGCCAGGCGCACCCAATCTTTCACCGATAAGCAGCGGCACAATGACAGTTTGACGGAATTTGTCAGGGCCGTTGCCGCCACCGGCAGAAAAAAACTCACGTTGTCCAGCGGGGGAATGATGATAGACTCCGGTCTCTCCTATTCCCTGCCCGTGGGCCAGAGCTTTTCGGCGTTCGCCGCTTTTCAGCCTGCTTTTTCGGAAGCCTTTGTTACCGCCCCGCACACCATGTGGACGGCCGGCCTCCAGGTACCTCTGGCCAATTATAAGTCCACCGGCCAGGACCTCGCCCTGAAGTTTGCCACCACCATGGATACCCAGTACCGCCCTGTTTTCTTCTTCAGCCTCAATCTGATGAACCTGGGCAAGAAGTAGTGGCCAGTGATCAGTAATAAGTAATAAGAACAAAATGTCAATTGAGGAATGTCTTTCACTGATTACGTATAACTAATAACTTATTACTTATAACTTATTACTTATTACTTCCAACGCCTCCAACCTGACCCCTGACCCCTGGCCCCTGACCCCCGACTACTAATCCCTAACCCCTGACCCCTGACCCCTGCCTGTGCCCACGTCCACGTGCTCCCAGTCCGTCTGGTAGCCGAAGTAGTTCCATTCCTGGGGGAGGCGCATTCCCAGCCACTTGGCGGCCCGGTAGACCCAGGAGGGCATATTCCGGGCGTCCAGCTTGTGCATGGCGTCCCGGTTATAATGGCGCGTGGCCCCGCTGATGGCGTTGGGATTGCCGTCGGTTATACCCTGGCCCCGGAAGTTATAGTCGTTCAGGTCCAGGGCCAGCCCCAGGCGGTGGTTGGAGCCCGGCGCGTGGCGGCCGTGGTACATGGCGGCCAGGTCCTGAAAATTGCACAGGGTCACGGTAGCCGCCAGGGAACTGCCGTCCGCGTCCGGGAAGCTCAAGCACTCGGCATTCACCGGTCCCGAGCCTTCCTTGGCGGAGAAGGTGTCCTCCCCGCCTCGAACCACCAGCATGGGCACCCGCCGGGAGACGTCATAATAGCCCTCCCGGAAGATGTATTCCAGGAGCAGGCCCACCAGGGGCGCGAATTTACTGTTTATTTCCAATTGGATGC
>DYJG01000654.1 GCA_020723225.1 Desulfobacca acetoxidans
CCGCGCTCTTCGGGGCCGGCTTCGCGTTCGACGCCTTTGTGGTGGCCTACCGCATCCCCAACCTCCTCCGGGACCTGTTCGCGGAAGGGGCGCTCAGTTCCGCGTTTGTCACCGTGTTTACCGAATACCGGCACCTTAAGGGAGACGAGCGCACCTGGCGGCTGGCCAACAACGTGCTGGTATGCCTCTCCCTGCTGGTGGGGGGCGTGGTTTTGGCGGGGATGGTTTTTTCCCCGGAGATCGTGGGCCTGATGGCCCGGGATTTTGTCCTGGTGCCCGGGAAATTGGGGCTGACCACCCTGATGACCCGGATCATGTTCCCCTTTCTGCTCATCATCTCCGTGGCCGCGCTGGCCATGGGAATCTTGAACACCGAGGGCAAGTTCTTTATTCCCTCCCTGGCCTCCAGCTTTTTCAACCTGGGGGCCATCGTCTTCGGCGTGGGCCTGACCCTGGCCGCGCCTTTCCTGGGGTTTTCCCCCATCGTCGGCATGGCCTGGGGGGTGTTGATCGGCGGGGCGCTCCAACTCCTCTCCCAGGTCCCCCTTCTCTTCAAGGTGGGCTTTCGGCCCGCCTGGGTGTTTGATCTTCAAGATGAAGGGCTGCGCCGCATCTTCAAGCTCATGCTGCCGGCAGTGGTGGGGCTCTCCGCCACCCAGTTCAATATCTTCATCAATACTTTCTATGCCGCGAGCTGCCCCGAGGGCAGCCTCTCCTGGCTGAGCTACGCCTATCGCCTCTTCCACCTCCCCATGGGCCTTTTCGGGGTGGCCCTGTCCATCGCCACCCTGCCCCTGGTCTCCCGGCACGCGGCCGTGCATGACGTCCCCGCCATGAAAGCCGCGCTCAACTCCTCCCTCTCCCTGTCCCTCCTGGTGACCGTCCCCGCCACCTGCGGGCTGGTCTTTCTCTCCGAACCCATTATCGGCCTGATCTACCAACACGGCCGGTTTACCGGGCTGGACACCCAACAGACCGCCGCGGCCCTCTGCTGGTACGCCCTGGGCCTCTCCGCGTTCGCCGGGGTGAAGATCGTGGTCCCGGTCTTCTATGCCTTAAACAATACCCGCATCCCGGTGATGGGCTCGTTTTTGACCGTGGCCGCCAACCTGGTGTTCATCAATCTTACCCTGGGGAGCCTGCAGCACCGGGCCATTGCCCTGTCCACCTCGCTGAGCACCATAGTCGACCTCCTCTTTCTCTGGATCATGCTTTCCCGTCTCCTGGGAGGACTCCGGGCGGGGCCGCTGCTGGCGACCCTGGCCAAAGTGGCCGGCGCCTCCCTGGCCATGGGCCTGGCGGTGGCCTGGCTGCATCCCGTGCTTCTCCGCTGGCTGGGAAGCGGACTCCCGGCGCAAATGGCGGCTCTTGGAGCGGCCATCACCCTGGGCATCGGGTTCTATACCCTGATCATGTCCTTTCTAAGGGTTCCGGAATTCCGGGAATTGACGGAAAACTGCTGGCCAGGTTAAAGAGGTTCCAAGCGGTAGTACAGGCTTTCAAGCCTGTACGGATTGCCAGGGCGGACGAGACGCCCGCCCTACGGGTCTTTTCTTGTTTTACGGCGGAGCCAAAAGGCCTCATGCTCAACTGTTCCAAAAGCTGCCATTTGTTTGTTAAAATAATTTGTGGTCCTGCTGGAAACCCCCCTCCCCCCCCGCCATATCCCTTCTCTCTGTGC
>DYJG01000655.1 GCA_020723225.1 Desulfobacca acetoxidans
GAAGACCGTCATCAGGTCCGTCTCTTTAAGGCTCTGCTTGATATCGTCGGATTTCAGGGACTTGGCGCGCTTGAGGGCGTCGGCGATGACATAGGCCGCGGCATAGGCCTCGGCGCCGTGGTATTCCGTATCCTTGTTATATTTCTTCTTGAATTTGTCGAAATATTCCATGGAGCCGGGCAGCGGCAAAACCTGGTGCCAGAGGGTGGCGGAGACCACGTTTTCCGCAGCCGCCCCCGCATTCTTGGCGAACTCCGGCAGGGTGAAACCCGCGGCCCCGCCGATGAAGAGTTTGGGGGCCAGCTTCAGTTCCCGGGACTGGCGCATGAGCAGGGACGCGTCCATAACATAGGAGATCATGTAGACGATGTCCGGATTGGCTTCCTTGACCTTGATGAGCACCGGCTTGAAATCGATGCCGCCTGCTTCATAGCCTTCGGTCATCAGCACCTTGATCCCCAGCTTCCCGCAGTCCTTTTTGAAGGCCTCGGCCCCTTTGGTGCCGAACAGGGTGTTTTCATGCAAAATGACCGCACTCTGGGGTTTCACCACTTCGGACAGGAAGGTCTCCAGGCCGCTGGCGTATTCGCTCACCGGCGGATTGATGCGGAAGATGTAGTCCCACTTCTTTTCGGTGATGTCGTCGGCGCTGCCGGTGTTGATCAGGAAGGGGACCCGGTTCTGCTGGGCCACCCCGGCCACCGCGTAGGTGGTGGAACTGGCGTAGCCGCCGCCCAGCATCACCACCTGGTCCTTGGTGATGAGTTTTTCGGCCACCGAGCGCCCCACTTCGGGCCTGCCGGTATCGTCTTCGATGAGAAACTCCAGCTTTTTGCCGTTGACGCCCCCGGCGGCGTTGATCTCCTCCAACGCCATATCAAAGGACTGTTTCTCAATCTCGCCGAACTTGGCCTGGTCGCCGGTCAGCGGCAGAACGATGCCCACTTTCAGGGTTTCCTGGGCCAGGGCCGGACCCATCAGGAAGGCGCCCATAACCAGGCCGGTCAAGATCAAGGTGATTCCTGCCAAACCTTTCCGCATAACTCCTCCGTTTCTCAAATCCGGGTTCTCCGCAGCAAGGGGCCGCCTTTAAGGTCGGAAGGCGCCGATGGTTAACCTTGAAGCAGGAAGCCAGGTAGGGATGGAAATTTCTGAGGCTTATTAACGCGATAAAAAAGGAAGGCGTAAATTAGAGGATTTCGCTTCTTTCTGTAAGAAATTTTCTACAAGAGAAAAAAGAATGTCTCACGCAAAGACGCCAAGGCGCAAAGAAAAAGATTAACCACAGAGGCGCAGAGGACACAGAGTTTCACAGAGAAAAGATTCTGGGTTTGGCGCACAGCGCCAAACCCAAATTATTATCTCTGTGTATCTCTGCGCCCTCTGTGTCTCTGTGGTAAATATTTTCCCGCGTCTCTGCGCCTTTGCGTGAGGTATATCTTTTCAGACTTGGCTTAGGACGTAACCAACCTATTCTGGATGGCGAAGCGCGTCAGTTCGGCGTTGTTGCGGAGGTTGAGCTTTTTTAAGAGCCGCAGGCGATAGGCGTCCACCGTCTTGACGCTGATGCCGAAGGCCTCGGCGATTTCCCGGTTGGTCCAACCCGAGGCGAGGCGCCGGAGCACCTCGATTTCCCGGTTGGACAGGGAGGCCAGCAGCGACCGGCCCGC
>DYJG01000656.1 GCA_020723225.1 Desulfobacca acetoxidans
ACAGATTCCCAGGAGTTTTCGGGCCTTTTTTAATCAGTTAACCGGACAGAAATGTTTTCCCCTTTTAACTTTTTCACCTTTTAACCCTTATCATCATATTGACTTTATTCCCCCTTTGGGATTAATTCCTGGGGGAAAGTTCATGAACACGCGCCTGGAAGATTACAACTATTTCCTGCCCCCGGAACTGGTGGCCCAATATCCCTTGACTGAGCGGGACGCGTCCCGTCTCCTGATCCTTAATCGGGCCTACGGGGCAATCCGCCACGCCTCATTCCGGGACCTGCCTCGATATTTAGACCGTAACGACTTGCTGGCCATTAACGACACCCGGGTTTTCCCCGCCCGGCTCCATGGAGAGAAGGCCAGCGGCGGGAAGATCGAGCTTCTCCTGCACCACTTGCCGGAGGCGGGAGGCACATTTGAGGGAGGGGGCCAGGGGCCGGTGGCACAGGCGTCTCGCCTGTGCGCCTCTGAGCCTGCCGATAAACCCTCTTCCCCAACCCCGGATAATACCGGTGGGGCGGGCCTCCGTGCCCGCCCGAGTCCGGTGCAAGCCGAATCAGCCAGGGCCAAAGCCACCTACCGCGGGCGTTTGCGCCCGGGGCAGGAATTGGTTTTCGGGAATAAATTGCGGGCTGAGGTAATCTCCCTGCCCCAACCGGGGGTGGCGGAGGTGCGCTTTTACTCCCTTAACGGCAGCGACCCCGCACAGTTGGTGCCGGAGCTGGGGGAAGTGCCGCTTCCCCCGTATATCCACCGCCCCCCGGAGGAATCGGACCAGGAGCGCTATCAGACGGTCTATGCCTCGCGGCCGGGGGCCATCGCCTGCCCCACCGCGGGCCTGCATTTTACGGGCGCGGTGATGGCGGACCTGGCCCAACGGGGGGTGGAAACGGTTTCGGTCACCCTGCACGTGGGGCCGGGGACTTTTCTGCCCGTGCGGGAGGAGGACTATACCAGGCACCGTCTGGAGCCCGAATATTTCGAACTAACCGAGGCCGCGGCCAATAAGCTCAATGCCGCCAGGAGTCAAGGAAAACGTCTGGTTGCCGTAGGCACCACCAGCGTCCGGGTTCTGGAATACTGCGCCGGGCCCGGGGGGTTTGCTGCTCAAACCCGCTGGTGCGATCTTTATATCCATCCGGGCTATCAATTTAAGGCCGTGGACCGGCTGCTCACCAATTTTCATCTCCCCAAATCCACCCTGCTGCTGTTGGTGAGCGCCTTCGCAGGCCGGGATTTAATCATGAAAGCTTATGAGGAAGCCGTTAAGGAAAAATACCGGTTTTATTCTTACGGGGATTGCATGTTGATTTTATAAGGGGGGAAAAGGGAAAACGGTTAAAAGGGGAAAAGGGAAAACCATGGTTTAATCTGTTTTTTTCTTTTTTCCCTCTTCCCCTTTTCCCCTTTTTCCCCAGTCTTAGCCAATATGTCTCAAGCATTCGAGTTTCATCTGAAGAAGTCTGAAGGCCCCGACACCCCCCGCCTGGGCGCAATGCGCACCGCCCACGGCCTGGTGGAGACCCCCGTCTTCATGCCCGTGGGCACACTCGCCACGGTGAAGGCCATGACTCCCGAGGAGCTTAAGGAGTTGGGGGCCGGGATTATTTTGAGCAATATTTATCACCTCTACCTCCGTCCCGGGGTAGAGGTCGTGAGCG
>DYJG01000657.1 GCA_020723225.1 Desulfobacca acetoxidans
GACGAATGCCGCAGCGCTTATGAGTCCGTGGGCGGGGTGGCGGCAGCCATGGAAGCCCTGGCCAAAGGCGAGCTGGACCGGGCTTTCTGCTTTACCGGCGCGGGCGGCCACCACGCGGGGAGCCGGGAATTCTGGGACTCCTCCTGCTTCAACGACGTGGTCATCGCCCTGACCCACGTGCGGGAGGTCACCCCGGCCCGGCGCTTTGCCATCATCGACACCGACGCCACGCACGCGGGGGGCACCCTGCAACTCCTGGGTCAGGACATGGATGTGCTGCATATCTGTTTCTGCCGGAGCAACTATTGCTCGGCGGACGGCCTGGCAGTGGAGGTCAACGTCTGGCCGTCACCAGGTTCTGGCTCGCCGCCACAATACCTGGAGAAGCTGCAGAAGCATTTGACCCGGGTACGGGAATTTCGGCCGGACCTCCTGGTCTGGTATTTCGGTTTCAATTCCCACGTGGATGAACCCGCGTCCCTGGGTCTGACCGACGCCGACTATGTCGAGAGCTGCGGCCTGCTGGTTTCCCTGGCGGACGAATTGGGTCTGCCGCTCCTGGTGGTGCTGGGCGGCGGAGTGCTGCGCCGGGTGGCTACGGCGGTGATTCCCGGGATTATTGGGCGCTTGTCTGAAGATTAAAGATGGGCGAAGATATTGATATTTTCTCTCTGCGTTCTCTGCGTCTCTGCGGTAAAGAATTTCACCGCGGAGACGCAGAGGGCGCAGAGGATGAGGTTACTACTGTGCCAAGGAATAAATTATGACTGACAAAGAAAACCCTGACACCGCATCGACCCAGGTATTCCGGCCCTGCGGCCGGGCCTTTTTTCTACACTACTTTGCCATGGCCATCTGCTTTTTCGGCCCCAGCATCAATCCCCAGGTAGGTTTGCCCGTCTGGGCGGGGATAGTGCTGGGGCTGCTCATCCTGGCCGCGGTGGTCTATATGCGGTGGGGCCAGGAATACCAGGTGACCCCCCAGGGGGTGAGCAAAGTTTGGCGCTGGGGCGACAGGCGGGAGGAGATTCCTTGGGAAAACCTGGGGGAAGTGCTGGTGCGCCGGGGGCTGACCCAGAGCATCTTGCGGGTGGGAAACCTGCTCATCCGGGATAAGTCCGGCGGGCCGGGATTATTCTGGTTCGGCCTGGCGGACCCCAAGGCGGTGAAGGAGATGATAGAGGCCCGGAACCGGTGACGCCGGACCCTAGCCCACTCCCCCCGTGGAGGGAAGAGGAATAATAGGAAAAGAGAGGGAATGCCTCATATCCAGTCATATTCTTGGATGGCGGCATTGCTAATCCCTAAAGTCTATTCATCCAGAAGCAGTAATGGGACGGCGTCAATGGGATTTGCCTTCGGCGCCCGGAATACGCCTCCATAAAGCGTTCCGGCGTACATAAATCCCGCGCTTCCAGCCCCCAAATTAAGAGCCATGACATTGTAATTAGATAGCCCGTTATTAAAACTGACCCACGAACTGCCGTGGTTGTTGCTGGTAAAAATCCCTTTGCCAAAAGTGCCGGCATAAAGAATATTGGGACGGCGGCTATCCACCGCGATACAATAGACAGAGTTCTCGTAGATCCCCGTATTGGCAGAACTCCAGGTGGCGCCGCCGTTGATACTCTTATAAAGGCCTCCCCACCGGGTGGCGGCGTAAAC
>DYJG01000022.1 GCA_020723225.1 Desulfobacca acetoxidans
TTATCGGCGTGCATCGGCGGTTAACATTCAACCGCCGATAAACACAGATGGACGCCGTTTGATTATGCTGTTCTGTTGCACGTAAATGTAAATTTGGTATCATTGCCTTAGCCGGAATAAGAATTCGTTTTACAAAATACCCCGCATCAGATAGAAAAGAACCATCTGGAACTGACTTGGCAAAAGGAGGTTCCGATGAACCAAACCCGCTTTCTCCCGCCCCGGCCGAGCAGCTTAATAATCCTGTCACTAGTTCTGCTTCTGGCCTTTATGTCTTGGCCCATATCCAGCCCGGCCCAGGTCTATCCCCCTAATTTCCGATTCATCCGGGTGCCCGACCCCCTGGCCGCCGATAATCCTCTCTACCCCCTTGTTTCCAGGCCCATTCCGAATCCGGGGGAGTACTTCTTCGACCTGCGTTTCGGCACGCTGCAAACCCGCGTCACCCAAAGTTCCATCGTAAGACACGAATATTCCCGTTTCGATCCCTTTAACTGCAATCAATCCAGGCTGCTGGCCACCAGGATCACCACCGGCGACTGGCGGGTTTACCGCACCGCGGCCAAACCCTATGACCAGGCGGCAAACCTGGTGCGGACCATCAACGACCTGGGGGAGATGCGCTGGGATCCAGATGACCCGGCCATACTCTGGGGTTTCAGGAATTTGAGCATCATCAAGCTCAACGTCGAGACCGGCCAGGAGACCCTGGTAAAAGACTTCAGCCCCGACCCCGCCATTGCCCCCCTGTTGGCGGCCAACCCCTTGATTTACCGCATCACCTGCATGGACGAAGGGGAATCCTCCCGGGATAAGAGATATTGGGCCTTATCCCTGCAAAACGGCGACGACCCGGCCCACCCGGAATGGTCCTATATCCATAAATTTCTCTTTACCTGGGACCGCCTGCAAGATAAGGTTCTGGGAACTTACCAATTGTCCCTGGCCCAGGGCCAGAATCTCGATTGGGTGGGCATGTCGCCCCTGGGCAACTGGGTGGTGATCGGCGGCCTGTCCGAACAAGGCGTGCCCCCGGCCTGGGGATTGATGATGGCCGGCAAAGATTTTGCCGCGCTCCATCAACTCTCCCCGGATACGGCCCACGCAGACGTGGGTCTGGATACCCAGGGCTGGGAAGTCATCGTCATGCAAAACAGCCGCACCGACCGGGTGGACTTGATTCCGTTGGATTTAGCGGCCAAACCGGTCAATAGCATGACGGACTATAATGACAATCTTATCAAGCCCCTGGTGATCCTCTATTATAACAACGAGTCGCCCCTGGGCCTGAACAGCGGCGTCCATATCTCCTGCAACTATCCCGGTTATTGCCTTATCTCCACCAATATCGGGCCGGACCAGCCGGAGCAAGACTGGCTGGACCGCTGCCTGATTCTGGTCCGGCTGGACCGGGGCAACCCCCAGGCCGTTTACCTGGCCAAGATTTACAACACCACCGCGCAGTATTGGGAAGAAACCCACGGGACCGTCAGCAACGACGGCGGCAAGATCATCTGGGTGGACAACTGGGGGCAGGCCTTCCCCGACCCCCAGGCGCCGCAACTGACCCTGACGCAGTTGGATCTGCCTCCCAACTGGCAGAAGCAATTTTTTCCTTCTTTAACTCCGGTTCTGGGGCCGCTTTTGCTGAATTAGGGAGGGGACAATATCATGCTGCTCAAACCCCTAAAAAAGTTGGCGTGGTCAGCGGTGATCTTCCTTGCCCTGGCAGGAACAATGTTCGGACAATCTCTTAAAAATCAAGAAAAAGCTCAGCAGAAAGAGACCATTAAATCCATGCAACTAAATCCCATCGGCACGGTCAGACACCAGGACCAGCAAACCTTCCTGGAAATCCTCCCCCGATACGCCCCGGCCCTGGACGGGCTGGCCGGATTTTCCCACGTCTGGGTCTTCTACTGGTTCCATGAAAACGATGACCCGGAATCCCGGGCCACCCTCAAGGTCCATCTCTAGCGGGACCCCACCAATCCCCTGACCGGGGTCTTCGCCACCCGCTCGCCGGTCAGGCCCAACCTCATCGGCCTCACCGCCTGCCGCATACTACATGTGGAGGGCAATATCGTTAAGGTCGCGGACCTGGACGCCCGGGACGGCTCCCCCATCGTGGACCTCAAGCCCTATATCCCCAAGGGCGACTCCCTCCCGGACGCAGTGACGCCGAACTGGGTGAAAAAGGAACCGCCTAAGAAATAAGCATCATTTCTTCCAATCATAAAAGATATGAGGGCGGGCGGACCTCATGTCCGCCCGCCCTCATGGGCGAATACGCTTCAGGAGCCCCCGCAGACGTTTTTGCTACGATCGGGCGAGGTCGAAGCGGTCAAGGTTCATTACCTTGTTCCACACTTCGATAAAGTCGTGCAGGAACTTCTCCCGGGAGTCCTCGCAGCCGTAGACTTCCGCCAAGGCCCGGAGTTGGGAGTTCGACCCGAAGATGAGGTCGACCCGGGTGCCGGTCCACTTGAGTTCGCCCGTTTTGCGATCACGGCCCTCGAACACGTCTGCGTCTTCCGGGGTTGCCTGCCACGCCGTGCTCATGTCCAGCAGATTCACGAAGAAATCATTGGTGAGCGTCTCCGGCCGCTTGGTGAAGACGCCGTGCCGGGACTGTCCGAAGTTGGCGTTCAAGACGCGCATACCGCCGACGAGAACCGTCATCTCCGGAGCGGTCAGCGTCAGCAGTTGCGCCCGGTCAATCAGCAGTTCCTCTGCCGGTACGGCGTATTTGGTTTTAAGGTAGTTACGGAATCCGTCCGCTACCGGTTCGAGAACGGCGAATGACTGCACGTCGGTTTGTTCCTGCAACGCATCCGTACGTCCCGGCGAGAAGGGAACGGTCACCTCGTGGCCGGCGTTCTTCGCCGCCTGCTCGACACCGGCGCAACCGCCCAGAACGATCAGGTCGGCCAGCGACACCTTCTTCCCGCCGGACTGCGCGGCGTTGAACTCCTGTTGGATGCCCTCCAGGGTTTGGATGACCTTCGCCAGTTGGTCCGGCTGGTTGACTTGCCAATCCTTTTGCGGCGCCAGGCGGATACGCGCCCCGTTCGCACCCCCGCGCTTGTCGGAGCTGCGGAAGGTGGAGGCCGAGGCCCAGGCGGTGGCGGCCAGTTCCGGGATCGACAGGCCCGAGGCCAGGATTTTGCCCTTGAGGCCGGCGATGTCCTGCGCGCCGATCAGCTCATGATCCACCGCGGGCACCGGGTCTTGCCAGATCAGATCCTCCGCCGGCACCTCCGGGCCGAGATAGCGCGAGCGCGGACCCATATCCCGGTGGGTCAGCTTGAACCACGCCCGGGCGAAGGCGTCTGCCATCTGCTCCGGGTTCTCGTAGAAGCGCCTGGAGATTTTTTCATAGACAGGATCGAACCTCAAGGCCAGGTCCGTGGTCAGCATGCTGGGCCCGTGACGCTTCGCCGGATCGTGGGCATCCGGCACCGTGCCGGCGCCCCCGCCGCCCTTCGGCCGCCACTGCTGCGCCCCGGCCGGGCTCTTCGTCAATTCCCATTCGTAGCTGAACAGGTTCTTGAAAAAGTTGTTGCTCCACTTCGTGGGCGTGGGGGTCCAGGTGACCTCCAGGCCGCTGGAGATCGTGTCGCCGCCTTTGCCGGCCCCGAAGCTGCTCTTCCAGCCGAGGCCCTGCTCCTCGATGCCGGCCGCTTCCGGCTCGGGCCCCACGTGGGACGCAGGGCCGGCCCCGTGGCATTTGCCGAACGCGTGGCCGCCGGCGATGAGCGCCACCGTCTCTTCGTCGTTCATCGCCATGCGCCCGAAAATCTCCCGGATATCCTTGGCCGCGGCAAGAGGGTCCGGGTTGCCCTTCGGGCCTTCCGGGTTGACGTAAATTAGGCCCATCTGCACGGCCGCGAGAGGATTCTCCAGTTCCCGGTCGCCGGAGTAGCGCTTGTCGCCGCCGAGCCACTCGCTCTCTGTCCCCCAATAGACGTCCTCCTGGGGCTCCCAGACATCCTCGCGCCCGCCGCCGAAGCCGAAGGTCTTGAAGCCCATGGACTCCAACGCGCAGTTGCCGGCGAGGATCATGAGATCGGCCCAGGAGATCTTTTTGCCGTATTTCTGCTTAATGGGCCAGAGCAGCCGCCGCGCCTTGTCGAGGTTCACGTTGTCGGGCCAACTGTTGAGGGGCGCAAAGCGTTGGGAGCCGGTTCCCCCGCCCCCCCGGCCGTCGCCGGTGCGGTAGGTGCCCGCGCTGTGCCACGCCATCCGGATGAACAACGGCCCGTAGTGGCCGAAATCGGCCGGCCACCAGTCCTGGGAGTCGGTCATCAGCGCATAGAGGTCCTTCTTCAGGGCCTCCAGGTCGAGTTTTTTGAATTCCTCGGCGTAGTTGAACTCCTCGCCCATGGGATTGCTCTTGGGAGAGTTTTGATGCAGCACCTTGAGATTCAACTGGTTCGGCCACCAGTCCCGGTTCGACGTGCCTCTGCCAGTAAAGGTCTTTCTATCCATAATCAATTCCCCTCCTTGATTCGAGCCTTCCGCCCTTCCTTTTGACACTTGGGGCAGAGGCCAAAAAAATTCAATTGGTGATGGGTGATCCGATAGCCGGTCTGCCGGGCCATTTCTTGGGTGATATCCATCATGGCGGCAAACTCGGGATCGAGGATTTGGCCGCACCCGGTGCAAATGACGTGGGGGTGCGGATAAGGCCGGTTGCCGTCGTAGCGGCTTCCCACCTGGGTCAAAGAGAGCTCCAAGACCTCCCCCAGCTCCTTTAAGACATGCAAAGTCTTATAGACCGTAGCCTGGCTGGTGGTGGGGAAATCCGGCCTTATCCGTTCATAGATCTGCTCCGCACTCGGATGTCCTGCGCTCTCAGCAATGACCTTGAGCATGGCCACCCGCTGGGGAGTAAGGCGGTGGCCCTTCTCCCGCAGCAACTTGACCATCTGTTCCAGCCGTTCCCGGGGATCTGCCACCAAAACGCTCCTTTATAGAGAATGATTATCTGTTAATAACTAATTTCCAATTGTCAATACTACCCGGTATGGATTTTTTTATGACGAAGCGCCGCGCGATCTGCTCTTCAAGGGAAAGTGCAAAAAAAACTGTAGATTGATGCTGCGGATTTACAAACTGGTATGAAAAGATAAGCCTCACGCAAAGACGCCAAGACGCAAAGAAAGGACGCAAGCTATATTAATTATCTGGTTTTTATCTGCGTTTATCGGCGTTCATCTGCGGTTAATAATTAGCCGCAGATGAACGCAGATATTAAATAATTATTGCGTCTTTGCGCCTTTGCGTCTTTGCGTGAGATATAAATTTCAGAGCGTGACTACGGTTCACTTAAACTGGCCAGCAGCCCCGCCGCGGCCTTCAGGCCCCACACCAGAGCGGCCTCGTCCGGATTGAATTCCGGCGAATGCAGGGCCTGGCCCTTGACTCCGGGGGTTCGCACCCCCAGGAAGAAGTAAAAGGCCGGTACTTTAGCCGCGTAATAGGAAAAATCCTCGCTGCCCATGGCCGGGTGGTGCAGCTTCAGGCGGTTTTCCCCCAAAACCTCCCCCAGAATCTCCACCGCCCGGGCGCCCAGGGCGGCGTCGTTTTTAAGCAGGGGATAGGTGGGCTCGAAGTTGAGTTCGATGCGGGAGCCGGTGCCCTGGGCCAGCCCGGACATCAGCCCTTTGAGGCCCTGCTGCACCTCCTGGCGTACGGACTCCTGCAAATACCGGAAGCTCCCCTCCAATTCCACCCGATCCGCCAGGATATTAAAGCGATTGCCCCCGGAGATGCGGCCGAAGGTGAGGATTATCGGATGGCGGGCGTCGATCCTCTGGGCCAAAAACCCCTGGATCTGCATCAGAGCCTGGGCGCTGACCAGGATGGGGTCCACCCCCCGGTGGGGCGTGGCGCCGTGGGCCGCCTTGCCGGTGACGGTGAGAAAGACGCGGTCCGAGCCGGCCATCACCACTTCCCGGCTGTAGCGAATGACGCCCACGTCCAGATTGGGGGCCACGTGCAGCGCACAAATCGCGTCCACCTCCGGGTCTTTAAGCACCCCGGCGGCCACCATGCCCGGGGCCCCGGATTTATCCGCCTTGGGCGGGCCTTCCTCCGCAGGCTGAAAGATGAAGCGGAACGTCCCCGCCAGCCGGTCCTTGAAGCCGCTTAACAGCCGGGCCGCGGCCAGGCCGATGCTCATGTGGAAATCATGGCCGCAGGCGTGCATCACCCCCGGCACCTTGGAACACCAGGCCGAGTCCACCTTTTCCTCCAGGGGCAGGGCGTCCATATCCGCGCGCCAGGCCACGGTCCTGCCGGGCCGGGCGCCGTTGAGGGTCCCCACCACCCCGTGCTCGGCAATGCCGGTGGCCACCTCCAGGCCCAGATTCTCAAGATACCGGGCCACCACCCCGGCGGTGCGCTCCTCCTGATGCGACAACTCCGGATACTGATGAAACTCCCGGCGCAGCGCGCTCAGCTCCTCCGCCAACCCCTCGGCCCGGTCCAGGATTTCTTTTAACAATTCCATGATTAGATTATTCTACCGTGAGCTTGCCTGGGGAGAAAGGAATTTGTGAGGTTTAATGAGGGTAGGGAAAGACGAAGGGAGGTTATTTGCAAGGCTTCCTTATTGAATTTATCCTGCAGTCCAACCAAACCACGTCTCCATAACCAGTTCCTATCAATAATCAATTGATTTTTCAAAGAAGTTTCGTTTTTGGCAAGATATCTTGTCCCTTTGTTTTAAAGAAAGGCAAATAACGCACTTCAGATTGGGGCAATCAGGGAACCTCGGAAGGGAAGCCCCCGGCTCTTGCAGAAAAATGGTATAGGTGGCACAATTAGTGGATAATTTTTGAAAAATAAAATAATAAAAGTAAAATGTCTTGATGATTTGAGATTGCAGGTGCCTTGGCAAAGGGAGGCAAAAAACATGGCCCGGAGAAAAAAGGAAGCAGAGCCCAAGTTGACCCCCTTGGCCAAATGTCCCACGGGTATTCAGGGCCTGGATGAAATCACCAACGGCGGCCTGCCCCGGGGGCGGCCCACCCTGGTCTGCGGCGGGGCCGGTTGCGGCAAGACCTTGCTGTCCATGGAGTTCATCGTGCGGGGGGCCATGGAGTTCGACGAGCCCGGGGTTTTCATGTCCTTCGAGGAGAGCGCCGGCGAACTGGCTAAAAACGTCGCCTCCCTGGGGTTCGATCTGCCTGATTTGATAGAGAAGAAGAAGCTCGCCCTGGATCACGTCTTCATCGAGCGCAGCCAGATCGAAGAGACCGGCGAATATGACCTGGAAGGGCTTTTTATCCGATTGGGCTACGCCATCGACTCCATCGGCGCCAAGCGGGTGGCCCTGGACACGGTGGAGGCCCTGTTCGCCGGGCTGCCCAACGAGATGATCCTGCGCTCGGAGCTGCGCCGCCTCTTCCGCTGGCTGAAGGACAAGGGCGTCACCGCCATCATCACCGGGGAACGGGGCGGGGAGAGCGGCCTGACCCGCCACGGCATCGAGGAGTACGTCTCTGACGCGGTCATCGTCCTGGACCACCGGGTGGTGGGCCAGACGGCCACCCGCCGCCTGCGTTTTATCAAGTACCGGGGCTCCCTGCACGGCGCGGATGAATATCCTTTCTTGATCGATGAAACCGGCTTTTCCGTTCTGCCCGTCACCTCTCTGGGGCTGGATTACCCGGTCAGCAGCGAACGAGTCTCCTCCGGCATCCCCCGCCTGGACCACATGTTGGACGGCGGTTATTACCGAGGCAGCAGCGTCCTGATCTCCGGCACCGCGGGCACCGGCAAGTCCAGCCTGGCGGCCTATTTCGCGGACGCCGCCTGCCGCCGGGGGGAGCGCTGCCTCTATCTGGCCTATGAGGAATCCCAGGACCAGATCATTCGCAACATGCGTTCCATCGGCCTGGACCTGGAGCCCTGGGTCAAACAGGGGCTCTTGAAATTCCACGCCGTGCGGCCCACCTTCTACGGCCTGGAGATGCACCTGGCTATAATTCACAAGCTGACCAACGAATATCAGCCTCGGGCCGTGATCATGGACCCCATCACCAATCTCTCCATCGTCGCCAGCGCCGAGGAAGTGAAATCGGTGTTGATGCGCCTGGTGGACTTTTTCAAGAACCGGCAGATTTCCACCCTGTTCACCAACCTGACCCACCCGGGCCAAATAGAGGAGACCGCCACCGGGGTCTCGTCGCTGATGGACACCTGGCTCCTGACTTTGAGCGTGGAGAGCAGCGGCGAGCGCAACCGGATCTTCTTTATCCTTAAATCAAGGGGCATGGCCCATTCCAACCAGTTGCGGGAGTTCCTCATCAGCGATAACGGCATCGATCTGATGGACGCCTACGTCGGGCCGGGCGGGGTGTTCACCGGTTCGGCCCGGGTGCAGCAGGAGGGCCGGGAAAAGGCCGCGGCTGCGGCCGCGGAGGTGGAACTTGAGCGCCGCCGCGCGGCTCTGGAGCGTAAGCGCCAGGCCGCGGAGGCCCAGATTGCGGTCTTGCAAGCCGAAATCGCCAGTGAAGAAGCCGAACTGCAAGCGCTCATGACCCAAGAAGCGGAGAAGCTGAAGGTGTCGGACCGGGAACGGGTGGAACTGGCCGTCATGCGCAAGGCCGACACCCCGGAGACGGAGAAAGGAGACTGAGCCATGCCCACCGAAGCAAAAAAGGAATGGGAACTCCGCCTTTACGTGGCCGGCATGACGCCCAAGTGCGTAGAGGCCTTTGCCAATCTCAAGAAGATTTGCGAAGAGCATCTCAAGGGCTGCTATAGCATCGAAATTATCGACCTGCTGGAGAATCCCAGGTTGGCCCAGGGGGACCAGATCCTGGCCATTCCCACCCTGGTGCGCAAGCTGCCAGAACCGGTGAAAAAGATCATCGGCGATTTGTCCAACACCGAAAGGGTGCTGGTGGGCCTGGATTTGCGGGAGAAAACCTAATGGACGAGCCTCAGAAGAAAGCCCTGGCCAAGGCTGAAACGGCAGTAAAGGCCGCCCAGAAGGAAAAAGAAACCGCAGTCTATGTGTTGCGCCTTTACGTGGCCGGCACCACCCCCCGCTCCCTGCATGCCATTGCCAACGTGAAAGCCATCTGCGAAGAGCATCTCCAGGGCCGCTACGAACTGGAAGTCATCGACCTCTACCAGCAGCCGGTGCTGGCCCGAGGGGAGCAGATCATCGCGGCCCCCACCCTCATTAAAAAACTCCCGGAGCCTTTGCGCCGGATTATCGGCGACATGAGCAACACCGAAAGGATCCTGGTGGGTTTGGATATAAAGCCCAAAGACATACAAAAAGACCGAAGGTAGCGGCATGCCGAACAAGCAAAAACTCCAAGAGGAGTTGATTGAACTCCGTTCCCGCGTGGCAGAGGCCGAAGAGACCCTAAGGGCTATCCGTCAAGGGGAAGTGGACGCCCTGGTGGTTTCCGGGCCTGAAGGGGAGCAAATCTTTACCCTTAAAGGCGCCGATCATTCTTACCGCATCCTGGTGGAGACCATTAACGAAGGCGCGGCCACCCTGGGGGCCGACGGCAAAATTTTTTATGCCAACCGAAGATTGGCGGAAATGCTGAAGACGCCTTTGGAAAAACTTATCGCCTCCGACATCTCCCATTACGTGGAGTCCGGAGATCGCTCCTTGTTTGAGGCCCTTTTCTCCAAAGGAAAACAAGGAGCCAGCCAAGGCGAATTACGGCTGCAGACTGCAACCGGCGGTTCGATTCCCGTCTACCTGTCTTTGAGCAGCATGCAACTGGATTCTCTGGCGGATATGGTCTGCCTGG
This sequence comes from Desulfobacca acetoxidans, assembly GCA_020723225.1. Taxonomy (GTDB): domain Bacteria; phylum Desulfobacterota; class Desulfobaccia; order Desulfobaccales; family 0-14-0-80-60-11; genus SURF-52. Next base: position 9,792 of record DYJG01000022.1, read on the forward strand.
CGGTGACCGATCTCACAGAGCAGAAGCGCCAGGAAGAAATCCTGGCCGAGGGCCGCCTGTCCCGGGCCATCCTGGACCAGGCCGAACACGTCATCGTGGTATGTGACGCCCGCGGCATCATTACCCGAGCTTCCCGGGCCGCGCACGAGCTTTATGACGGGAACCCTTTGCTGCAGCGCTTTGAAGAAGCCTTCCCCATCACCATTATTACGACCGAAATGGACTCGGGCCTGCCTGTTGCCGAGGTGTTTTCCCTGGCGCCCTTACAGCGGGGGGAAATTTTCCGGGGCGAGGAAGCCACTTTCAAGTGCCGGTCAGGCAAGGTATTCCATGTGCTCTTTGACGCCGGGCCGCTTTACGGCGACAATGGGGGGCTCCAGGGCTATATCGTCAGCCTTACGGATATCACCGCGCGTCGGCACCAGGAACTCGAACGGCAGAGGCTTTTGGCGGATCAACAGGCGCTGACCGAAGAGTTGAAAGCCACCAACGAGGAGCTCAAGACCCAGACCGAAGAGCTCGCGGTCCAGAAAGAGGAGCTGGAGCAACTGACTGATCATCTCCAATCCCAGCAGAAACTCCTGGAGATGGCCAACGAGGAGCTGGAGTCCTTCTCCTACTCGGTATCCCACGATCTGAAGGCCCCGATCCGCGCCATCCAAGGCTTCTCCCGTATGCTGCTAAAGGAGCACACGGACAGGCTTGACGCGGAAGGCCGCAGGCTGCTCCAGGTGGTGGTGGACAACACCAGGCTGATGGAAAGACTCACCGACGACTTGCTGCAACTCTCCCGGCTGGGGCGTCAACCGGTAAGAAAGACGGTTGCCAACCTGGCCTCCATCACCAGCCAGGTTTTCGAAAAACTCCGGGCCTCGGACCCTAAACGCAAATTCCAGCTAAAAATCGGGGCCCTGCCTCCCTGCCTGTGTGATAATTCATTACTTTACCAGGTTATGGAGAACCTGCTGAGCAATGCCATCAAGTTTACCAAATCCAGGAAGACTGCGATCATTGAAGTGGCCGGCAGCACCGGGGGCAACGAAAACGTCTACTACGTTAAGGACAATGGCGCGGGATTTGATGAGACTTATGCCAACAAACTGTTCCGTCCCTTTCAACGCCTGCACCGCCAGGAAGATTACGAAGGCACCGGCGTCGGCCTGGCCATCGTCAAAAGCATTGTGCAAAAGCACGGCGGCCGGGTCTGGGCGGAAAGCAAGGTCAACAAGGGCGCAACCTTTTATTTCGCCATACCCAAAAACGGAACGTGAGTTTCAAATTGGCGCTCATAGCCCTTCTGGGGGAATGTTGCTCACTGCTATATCTACGCGAACTCAACCAAACTAATAAGTATTCTATATGGTTATCATAGCTGAATCCGATCGCCAGCTTGCCCCGCCCCGCCGCTTCCCTCAGAACCCCTTATTTATCCGGGCAAAGATATTCTCCAGATTCTCCCGGTGATGGTACTTGAAGAGCGCCTCCACCACTTCCGGGTCGTACAGGGTGCCCTTGTGGAGGGAGATTTCCTCCAGGACGTCCTCCAGGCCCCGGGCCGGGCGGTAGGGGCGGTGGGTGGCCATGGCCTCCACTACGTCCGCCACGGCCAGGATCCGGGCCTCCGGGAGAATCGCCTCCCCTGTCAGCCCCAAAGGATAGCCGGAGCCGTCCATCCGTTCATGGTGCTGATAGATCATCTGGGCCACCGGCCAGGGAAAATCCATGCCTTTCATGATCTCGAAGCCGAAGTAGGGGTGGTCCTTGATCACCTCGAATTCGTGAGTCCTTAATTTGCCTGGTTTGCTCAAGAATTCCGCGGGCACCACGATCTTTCCCAGGTCGTGCAGCAGTCCGGCCAGACGCAGGCCCTTGATCCGGTCCTCGTTGAATCCCATCTCCCGGGCCAGGGCGCAGGCCAGTTCCGTGACCCGCTGTTGGTGGCCGGCAGTGTAGGGGTCCCGCATCTCGATGGCGGACGCTATGGCCTGGACCGCCTGGTCATTGGCCCGGAGCCAATCCTGCAGCCGTTCTTCGGTGATGTCGTTGCCGACGCACAGCACCTCCCGGAGAACGCCCTGTTCATCGCAGATGCCTTTGTTGGTCCACGCCACCCAGACCCGTTGGCCGTCCCGCCTGATGTTTTCGTTTTCATTGTTGATGTGGCAATCCGGGTTGGCCGCGATATCGGCGATCAAGGCCGCCAGGTCCCGTCCGGACGACTCTAACTGCGGCACGATGGTCCCCAGCACGTTCCTGCCGATGATGTCCTCTTTCGAGTAGCCGAAGAATCGTTGGGCAAAGTCGTTGATAAAGGTAACATTCCCCCGGGGGTCCAGGCGCAGGATGAGGCTGTTGGCGCTTTCCACCAACTCCCGGTACTTGGCTTCGCTCTCCGCCAGGGCGGCCGCGGCCTGGCGGCGCTGTTTCTCCCTCTCCGCGGATTCCAGGGCAAAAGAGAGAATCCCGGCCAGGGATTGAAGCAAGCGGATATTCTCGCCCTCAAAATAATCCGGCTCGGCCGCGTAAAAAACCATGGCGCCGATGCTCTGCCCCCCCACGATGAGGGGAAAAGCGCCGGTGGCCCGGTAGCCGCGCTGCAACGCCCGGTCCCGCCAGGGGGCCATGCGGGGGTCGCCGGCAATATCCCGGCAGATGGAATATCTCCCCTCCCGGATGGCGGTCCCCGTTGCGCCCCGGCCTTCGGCCACGTCCGCCGCGGAGATGCGGATTTCCTCCAGGAATCCCTCTTCGATACCCCAGAAGGCCACCGGTTTTACCAGCATGGTATCGGGCTGGGCCAGCCCTACCCAGGCCATGCGAAAACCGCCCTGTTCCACGGCGATGCGGCAGGCCCGCTGAAAAAGCTGCTTCGGCTCCGGGATGCGAACCGCAGCCTCATGGGTCTCGCTCAAGACGGTATACAGGCGGGTGAGACCGGCAATGCGCGCCGCCATCTCCCGGTTCTGGGCCGCCACCGCCTTCAGTTCGGCCAGTTCCCGCTG
>DYJG01000658.1 GCA_020723225.1 Desulfobacca acetoxidans
TCCAAAACCTGTGCGACCCCATCAAGAGCGCGGTTATTTTGCAGATCAAGGACGGGAAGTTTGCTTACCACGCCACGGTGAATCCGTAGCTTGAAGGGATTGGGTTAAAAGGGGAAAAGGGGAAACGGGGAAAAGTTCGAGCCTTTTGCGGAATTCTTTCCTCTGTGTATCTTTTCTCTGCGTTCTCTGCGTCTCTGCGGTAAATAATCCGGTTTTTCACCGCAGAGGCGCAGAGGACGCAGAGAAAGCACAGAGAGAATTAGGGCCAACTTGACATTTTGCAAAAGCCTGGGAAAAGCTTGTTAATCGCGATTTGCTCCCCCTTTTAACCTTTTCCCCTCTTCCCCTTTTTCCCCTTCGACAAATGCAGGTCAACCACACATGCTCCAAATACTAGGCCAAAACGTCCTCAACGCCCTGCAACTAGGGAGCGTCTACGCCCTTATCGCCCTGGGCTATACCATGGTTTACGGCATCCTCACCCTGATTAATTTCGCCCACGGGGACATCTTCATGGTGGGGACTTATCTGGCTCTGGCGGCTGCGGTCTTTCTCCTGCCCCTGGGCCTGCCGCTGCCGGTGGTCTTTGTGGGCGCCTTATTTTTCAGCATGGTCCTCACCGCGCTCCTGGGAGTGACCATCGAGAGGCTGGCCTACCGGCCCCTGCGCCAGGCCCCCCGGGTCTCCGCGGTGATCACCGCCCTGGGGGTGGGCCTGTTTTTGGAGAATTTCACCCTGGGACTCCTGGGGCCGGAGCCCCGGCAATTCCCGGCGCTCATCCCCTGGGGGGCTTGGGAAGTGGCCGGTTTGACCATCACCCCCTTGCAGGTGTCCATCATTCTCGTGGCCGCGCTGCTCATGGTGCTCCTGGATTTCCTGGTGCGCCGCACCTTGCTGGGCATGGCCATGCGGGCCATTTCCTATAACCGGCCTATCGTGCCGTTGATGGGGGTGCCGGTGGACCGGGTGATTTCGCTGACCTTCGCCATCGGCTCGGCCATCGCTGCTGCCGGGGGGCTGATGTACGGCCTGGCCTACCCGGTCCTGGACCCTTACATGGGCATCCGCATCGGCTGGTGGGCCTTTATCTCCGCGGTGGTGGGGGGTATCGGCAACATCCGGGGGGCCATGCTGGGGGGCTTCATCCTGGGCGCGGTGGAGATTTTCACCCCGGTGCTGCTGCCTTCGTCCACCTACCGGGATTTTGTGGCTTTTTCGCTCCTGCTCCTGTTGTTGGTCTTCAAACCCACGGGCCTCCTGGGGCGGCCGGTGTTTGAGCGGGTGTAGGGTGCGTTTCACGCACCATTATTAGCTGACCTATTAAATGGCAATCTCAGATAAACTAAGGAAACTGCTAATCGCCCTCGCCGCGCTCCTGCTCCTGGCCCTGGCCTGGTTCCTCCCCGCGTCCGGCCTCCTCAACCCCTACGTGGTGCAGATCCTCATGTACGTGGGGATCAACATGATCCTCACGCTCTCCCTGAACCTGGTGAACGGCTACATGGGGGAGTTCTCTGTGGGCCACGCCGGGTTCATGGGCATCGGCGCGTACGCGGCCTCCATCCTCACCGTCTGGGTGCTGCCCAAGGCCTGGGCCGCCTGGGCCTTTCCCGCGGTGCTGGTGGCCGGGGGCCTGGCCGCCGCGGTGGCCGGGCTGGTGGTG
>DYJG01000023.1 GCA_020723225.1 Desulfobacca acetoxidans
GCTTCTGCCTGGGCAACGTGGCCCGGCTGGAGGAGCAGAAAGGGCATGAGGACCTTTTGGCCGCGGTGAGCCGGGTGCGCCGGGAAATCCCCGATTTGACGCTCCTGCTGGTGGGGGACGGCAGCCGGAGGGCTGAGCTCAAAGGCCTTACCCGGGAATTGGGCCTGGAACAGGTAGTGCGGTTTTTGGGCGTCCGCCGGGATATTTTCCGGATTTTACCGGCCCTGGACGTCTTTGTGATGCCCTCCCGCTGGGAAGGCATTCCCTTGACCCTGCTGGAGGCCATGGGCTGCGGCCTGCCGGCCGTATCTACCCGGGTGGGCCGGGCCCCGGAGATCATCCGGGACGGGGCCAACGGCCGCCTGACGCCGGCGGCCGACCCCGAGGCCCTGGCCCGGGCCATCCTGGAGCTGTACCGGGAGCCGGAGAAACGGCGGCGATGGGGGGAGGAAGCCCGGCGCACCGTTTTAGAAAAATATACTTTGGAGCATTTTCTGGAGCAGTTTGCGGCTGTTTACCTGGAGCTTTACGAGAAAGTAATCAGTGATCAGTAATCAGTGATCAGTGGAGAAACATGGTGCGATTGGACCTTGTTTTGCTTTTTACTGATCACTGATCACTGATTACTGATTACCGGCCACGAATCTCAGGGCCAAGACTCACAACCAATGCTAACTTTGCATACGTCCACGCCACACCGAACCTACACCATCCTGCACACCGAGTCCTCCCTGGGGTGGGGCGGCCAGGAGCGGCGCATCCTGGCCGAGGCCCTCGCCATGCGGGAGCGGGGCCATCGCCTGCTTTTGGCCTGCGACCCCAGGGGCGAACTTTTTCCCCGGGGGCAACGGGCCGGTTTTTCGGTGCTGCCCCTGGCCTTCGGGGGCTGGCGCAATCTCCCGGCAGGACTGGCTTTGCGCCGGTTCCTGCTCCGGGAGGGGGTGGACTTCCTCAACACCCACAGCTCCCTGGACTCCTGGGTGGGGACTTTGGCCCTCACCGGCCTGAAAAAACCTTTCCTGGTGCGCACCCGGCACCTCTCCACGCCGGTAAAAATGAACCGGCCCACCCGGTGGCTGTATAACGCGCCCAGGGCCACCATCACCACCAGCCAGGGCATCAAGGAGTTGTTGCAGCAGCGGTTGGGAGTTCCGGGAGACAAAATTTTTTCAATTCCCACCGGGGTTTCGCTCCAGGAGTTCGCACCCCGACAGCCGGACGCGTCTCTGCTGGAGAAGCTGCGGATTCCCCCAGGCTCTTTTATCTGGGGCATGGTCTCCGTGCTGCGCTCCTGGAAAGGACATCTCTACGCCCTGGAGGCCCTGAAAGAACTGGTGGCCGCGGGGCTGAATACCTGCCTGGTGGTGGTGGGGGAAGGGCCTTACCGCAGCCTCATCGAACCCCGTATCAAGGAGCTGGGGCTGGAAGGTCACGTGCGCTTGGCGGGGTACCAGGAGGACGTAGCCCCCTGGCTGGCCTTGATGGACGTGGTGGCCATGGCCTCCTACGCCCACGAAGGCGTGCCCCAGGCTGTCCTCCAGGCTTATGCCATGGGCAAACCCGTGGTGGGGACCATGGTGGGGGGCATCCCGGAGGTGGTCGTTCCAGGCGAGACCGGCCTACTGGTCCCGCCCAAGGATTCTGCCGCCCTGGCCGCAGCCCTGCGCCGTTTGTGGGCGCATCCGGAGCTGCGGACGGAGATGGGCCGCCGGGGCCGGGAGATGGTTATTTACAAATACTCTTTGGAGCAGATGGCCGCGGCGGTGGAGACGGTGTATGATTTGGTATGGGGGGATATTTACTTGGGGGAAAAGGGGAAGAGGTGAAAAGGGAAAAGACGTTCCCCTTTTTTTCCCTTTTCCCCTTTTAACCCTTTCCCCTTTTAACCTGAGTTTCTACAATGTCTTTGACCATCGAAACGCATTGGCTGATTTTCCTCATCTCCGGTTTGCTCCTTATTTGGGCCGGGTCTCTCCTCCTGGTGCGCCATCTGACCAAGGCCCGCCTGCTCCGGGCCTTGATGGAACAGGATGCGGCCAACGGCCCGGCCGCGGTTTCCCAGGCGGCGGAGTCCTGGCCCGAAGACCTGGCCGCCCGGGAGATCATCCGCCAATACCGCCGCCGCTACCTTCTGAAGCTGTGGCCGGCGACGGCCTTCAGTTTTAAGGCGGTCAACGACCTGGCCCTGGAATTAATCCAGGAAATCGCCCGGGTCTATTACCCCGGGGAGGAGCGGCCGGAGTTCAAGGCCTCTCTGAAGGACCTGGTGGCTCTTTACAACCGGGTGGGGGAGCGTCTCGACGGCCTCTTGAACTCCAAGGCGCTGCGGCCTTTCCGGGACGTGGAAGTGCAGACGGTGCTGCGCTATCATGAGGTCTATCAAAACGTCAAGAACCATTGGGGGTATCAGTTCATCAAGCGGCACCACCTGGACAAGGTGGCCAGTTGGGGCTGGGCGGTCATTAATTACGCCAATCCCTGGTATTGGGGCCGAAGAGCGGCCTTTGAGGGGAGCAAGGAGGCCATGGCCCGGCTGGCCCTGGCCAAAATCGCGGATATCGTCGGGGAAGAGGCGATTTTGCTTTATGGCCGGCGCGGTTCCGGGGCTGACTGATCTATGTTAAAGCTTTTAAAAACCCATTTCGGCTTTGATCAATTCCGGCCTTTGCAGGAGGAGATCATCCGCTGCGTGGCCGCGCAACGAGACGTTTTGGTGCTGATGCCCACCGGCGGCGGCAAGTCCCTGTGCTATCAATTGCCGGCTTTGATGCTGCCGGGACTGACCCTGGTTATCTCCCCGCTGATTTCCCTGATGAAAGACCAGGTGGACGCACTCAAAGCCAACGGTATCCCCGCGGCTTTCATTAACAGCAGTTTAAGCCGGGGAGAAATCGCCGCCATCCAGGCGGACGCGTTCCAGGGAAAGATAAAAATTCTTTACGCGGCTCCGGAACGTTTGGCACTTCCCGAATTTCAGAATTTTCTGCAGAAAATTACGGTCAGTCTCATCGCCATTGACGAGTCCCACTGCATCAGCGAATGGGGGCATGATTTCCGTCCCGATTACCTGAATCTCAAGTTGCTTCGAGAGATCTTCCCCGAGACGCCGGTGATGGCCCTCACCGCCACGGCCACGGAACAGGTAAGGGAGGATATAATTCAGCAGTTGGGCCTGGGTCAGGGAAAGACTTTTATCTCCAGCTTCAACCGCCCCAATCTTTCCTATACGGTGCTGCCCCAAAAGGATGCCTACGGCCAACTGCTGGAGATACTGGGGGAGCATCGGGATGATTCGGCCATCATCTACTGTTTTTCCCGCAAAGACACCGAGAATCTGGCTGCGGATTTGCGCGCGGACGGGTTCAAGGCCCTGCCCTACCACGCGGGCCTGGAAAGCGAGGAGCGCCGGAACAATCAGGAGAAATTCATCCGGGATGAAGTCCAGATCATCGTGGCCACCATCGCCTTCGGGATGGGGATTGATAAGCCGGACGTGCGCCTGGTGATTCACTACCATCTGCCGAAATCCATTGAAGGCTACTACCAGGAAACGGGGCGGGCCGGACGGGACGGCATTCCCAGCAGATGCATCCTTTTTTATTCTTCTGCGGATGCCATGAAACAACAGTTTTTCATCAAGCAGATAGAAGATGGCCAGGAGCGCAAGAACGCCTTCCGGAAGCTAGACCAAATGGTGGAATATTGCGAACTGGCAACCTGCCGCCGCCATTATCTGCTCTCCTACTTCGGGGAGGATTACCGGGAGGAAAGCTGCGGCGGCTGCGATATCTGCCTCTCGCCGCCGGCAGAGTTCGACGCCACCATTATCAGCCAAAAGATCATGTCCGCGGTCATCCGCACGGGCCATCGGTTCGGGATGAATTACGTTCTCGACGTCCTGTTGGGATCAAAAAATAAAAATATTTTCGAGCGCAACCACCAGGAGTTATCGGTGTACGGCATCGTCAATGATTTTTCCAAGGATGACCTGCGGCGGCTTACCGGTCAATTGCTGTCCCGGAATCTCCTGGAAAAAAGCGGTGATGAATACCCGGTTCTGGCTGTGACTGAGAGGGGCATGACTTTTTTGAAGGAGCGGGAAGAAATCCGTTTGCCCCGGCCCGGTTCCGCCAGGCTCTCCGCCCCCGCGGATGCGGTTGACGATGACTACGACCGGGCCTTGTTTGAGAAGCTGCGCCTCCTGCGCAAGCAACTGGCGGACGCCCAAGGGGTGCCGCCCTTTGTGGTCTTCGGCGATCTGGCCCTGCGGCAGATGGCCCTTTATCTGCCGCAGAGCGAGGAGAATTTTTCCAGGATCAGCGGGGTAGGCGAGCAAAAGCTGAAACAATACGGCAAGACCTTTATGGAAATTATTGAGACCTACGCCAAAAAGAATAACCTCCGGGAAAAAACCATCCCCGTAAAAAGGACGGACCGGTCCCGCAGGGTCAAGCGGGAAGGCTCCACTTATCAGGAAACGAAAAATTTGCTGCTCCGGAAAATGTCCCTCGAAGACATAGCCGCCGCGAGGGGGCTGGCAATCGGCACCATCCTGACCCATATTGAAAAATTGGCCGCGGCGGGAGAGGACCTCGATATTGACTATTTACGGCCGCCCGCGGAGAAATTCGCCAGGATCGCCGCCGCGTTCCGGCAATCCGGAGGCACTGCCCTGATACCGGTCAAAGACATACTGGGGGATGATTTTTCCTTCGAGGAATTGAGGATCGCGAGGCTGTTTATTTAAAGATAGTTCAAGGTTCGAAGTTCAAAGTTCAAAGTTCAAGATTTTTTCCGCAGTACCCCACACCCCAACTTTGAACTTTGAACCTTGAACCTTGAACCCCTTTGAAAACGGATGAAGAAAAACCTTTCCCATAGCCTAAAAGAGCGCCTGATCACCGCCATAGCGTATATCTGGTACCGCCTGGACCGGCGGCACCGGGAGATCACCCGGCGGAATCTGGAGTTCGCGTACGGCGCGGAACTCGGCCCCGCAGAGCGGGAACGCCTGGCCCGGGCGGTCTTCCGCCATTTTATCCTCTTCGGCTGGGAAACCCTGGAGCTGCTGCTGGCCCCGTTGTCCTGGATCCGCCGCCGGGTGGTCATCCTGGGGCAGGAAAATCTGGACCGGGCCCTGGCCCAAGGCCGGGGGGCCATCGTCATCGCCGCCCACGCGGGCAACTGGGAATACACGGTCCTGGGCTACGGCCTGCAGTATGGGCCGGCGGGAGTGGTGGGCCGGGAGCTGGACCACCCCTGGGGCCGGGCTTTGGCCCGGTATTTGCGGGAACGGGGCGGGAACGCAATGGTGGGCAAACAGCGGGGCCTGAAAGGGATTCTGGGCCAACTGAAACTCAACCGGCCGGTGGGCATCGTCATCGACCAGAACACCACCACTTCAGGGGGCCTGCTGGTGGATTTTTTCGGCAAGCCGGCCCGCACCACCCCGGTGGCCGCGATCCTGGCCCGGCACCGGGATATCCCGGTGGTGCCGGGCTTTTCCCGGCGTCTGTCCGGAGGGAGCCCCCTGATGGTCATTTTCCCTCCCATTCCCATGGAAAAAAGTAAGGACGCGGACGCGGATATCCTCAGGCACGTGCAGCTCCAAAACCGGGCCGTGGAGGCCTGGGTGCGCTCCTGCCCGGAACAATGGCTCTGGCTCCACCGGCGCTGGAAGAATCAGTTTCCGCAGATTTATGAGTAGCAGAGATCAGGGGCCGGGGGTCAGGGGTTAGGGGTCAGAAGTTCAAAGTTAAAGACCGTTCCCCAAGTTTTTGCGAAGATTGGCTTTTTACCGAAGACCGAAGACCATCTCACAAGCGGAAGGATAATAAGCGTGGAAAACAAGGCAATGCTGGCGGGATTACAGCAAAAAGTGGATGAACAGGGCATCAGCCGTTTTTTCGGCACCGAGCTGGAGGAACTGGGGCCGGGGCGGGCCAAGGTGGCCATGACCTGCAAACCGGAGATGGCCAATATCCTGGGGATGGTCCACGGCACCGCGCTCTTCGCTTTGATCGACGAGGCCTTTCAGGCTGCGGTCAACGCCCACGGCGCCGTGGCCGTGGCTTTGAATATGAACCTCACCTTCCACGCGGCGCCGGCCATGGGGGAGCGCCTCACCGCCACCACCCGGGAGCTGCATTGCGGCAAGCGCACCGCCACTTATTTCATCGAGGTCACCGATTCCCGGGGAGGATTGGTGGCTACTTGCCAGGCCCTGGCCTACCGCAAGAGCCAGGCGCTGGATTTCACCTTCTGACTATCAGCTTCCCCCTTTGCCCTTGTTCTTGGGGGCGGGTCCCGGCGGAGGGCAAGATTTCAGGTCGACGTTCGAGGCCAATTTGAGCTGGAGGCACTTTACCAGCCCGGCGTAAGAGGAGACTTTGATGACCCTGCCGAATTCGGCCCGGAGGTTGTCCACCAGGCTCACGTCCTCGATGATCAGGTCGTAAATCATCCAGCCCTTGGGGCTGTCCAGCAGTTGAAACCTGACGGGGATTTTATCGTTGGGGCGCAGGACCGTGATGCGAACTTCCGCGGTGTCCCCCTTTACACTCTCACCTTCGTAAGCCACCTTCGATTTGCCGAAATCATCCAGCTTATCGGCATAGGAGGCCTTCAGGAGTTCGGTGAACATGCGGATGAACTCGCTCTGCTGAGACTGGCTCAGCTTCTTCCAGGTCTCCCCCAGGCAGCGCTTGCCCATTTCCTGATAATCAACCCGGCGGAGCGCGGACTCCTCGATGAGGCGGAGCCGGTTGCCCTTCTGGCCCGGGGCCTGGTAGGCCGGATTGTGCAGGATACTCAGAACTTCGTCGATGACGGCCTTGACATTATCGGTGGGCGGGCCGGCTGCAACTGGGGAGACAGCCATACCCAGGTGTATCGCTAAAACCAGGGCCAGTCCCTGGAGTATCATGGTCCCTTTCTTTTTCATGATTTTCATAGATTTCAACCTTCCCGGCCGAGCCGGGGGTTTACCAAGGCTGGCAAACCCTTTTTTGTCTTTTCGGAAGGAGAGGCCGGGAGGAAAATCCGATTCCCCCGCAGCCGGGTGGGGAAATGCATGTATTATTGATTGTAAAGAAAAGCTTTGTGGAAACAATGAGCAAAAATGCCTATTTTGTATCAGAGTTTATCTGAATCTTACCCAAGAACCCCGATCGCCATCTACCCATAATTATGTATAGAAATAATAACTAATATGAGCTTGATTTTCAATACCCAGTCCGCCAGTATTTATCATTAAAAGAGGCCGGGCCGGCCCCCCGGCCCGGGCCCTCGCCGCCAACGCCTTAAGAAATCAGCGTTATACGGCGCCTTTTACATCTTCTGGATTTTTTGCATTTCGTCGATCTTGGCCCGCAGCCGCCGCACCAGTTCGTTGTAGGACGACTCCCGGATCACCTGGCCGAACTGGGTGCGATAATTGCTCACCAGGCTGACCCCTTCGATGACCACGTCGTAGACCATCCATCCCTGGGATTTATGCATCAGCCGGTAATTCATGGGGATCTTGTCGTTTTTCCGCATCACCATGGTGCGCACTTCGGCGTAATCGTCCCCCTCTTTGAGTTCCGGGGAGTATTGGACCTTTTCGTCGGAATAGTTCATTATTTTATCCGAATAGGAAGCTTCCAGGAGTTCCCCGAACAGGCGCACGAATTCCTGGCGCTGGGAGGCGCTCAACGATTTCCAGGACGCGCTCAAGGACCGTTTGGCCATCTCTTCGTAATCAAAGCGGCGGTCCACGATCTGCTTGACCCGGTCCCGGCGCTGCTTTTTCATTGCCGGAGCTTTCAGAGAGGGATCCTGCAAAGTGCGGATAACCTCATCCACTACGCTTTTAACCGCCTCGGTGGGACTTTCCGCCCCGGCTCCGGACACGGCCAGGGCCAGGGAAAGGGTTAAGGTTAGGGTCAAAATCCTTATTATCGTAAACTTCATCAGATGCTCCTTTGAACAGGTGATGTCTATTTGGTCTTCGGTCTTTGGTCTTTGGTCTCCGGTCTTCGGTTTTGGGGTTCAGTTGGTTTTATGGGTTTTCGGTTTTTCTTTTTAAAGGATAAAGATGATGACAGGATTATCAAGAGGATTGTTAAGATCAAGAACCGAAGACCGAAGACCAATGACCGAAGACCGTCTTTTCAAACCTTGCCGTGCAGGTATTTGCCGATCAGTTCCTCCCATTCCACCGCGGATTCGGTGTCCCGAATCCTGCCGCCGTTAGGGATGACTTTTCCGGACCCACCGGGGGAGAGCTTGACGAATTTATCGCCGATGATGCCTTTGGTGCGGATGGAGGCGATGGCGTCATCATAAAGGTTGACTCCCGGGTTCATCCGCAGCACCAGCTTGGCCCGGTCCGCGGTCAACTGGATGGCTTCCACCCGGCCGACTTCCACTCCGGCTATCTCCACCGCGGCTCCGGGTTTGAGCCCGGAGATGTTGTCAAAGTCCGCCACCACCCGGTAACCGCTGCCGAAGAGCTCCACCTTGCCGAGGTTGATGGCTAAATAAGCCAGGCAAGCCAGACCGGCCAGTACGAAGACGCCCACCGCCAACTCCAGGCTGCCTCGTTTCATAAGATCCTCTATGCCTCCAGGAAATCGGGTTCGCCCCGAATAAAGCTCTGCACTACCGGGTCCGGGTGATGCTTAATTTCCTCGGGGCCACAGCAGGCTATGATGCGCCCATGGTGCAGCATGGCCACGACGTCGGCGATCGAGAATACTTCCGGAATATCGTGGGCCACCACCAGGGCGGTGTAGTTGCTCGCCGCATGGGTCTTTTTGATGAGGTGAAACACGGTGTTGCTCATGGGCGGGTCCAACCCGGTCACCGGCTCATCGAAGAGAATGATCTCCGGCTCCTGGATCATGGCCCGGGCCAGGGCCACCCTCTTTTTCATGCCCCCGCTCAGTTCATCGGGAAATTTCTTGCCTGCTTCCAGGGAAAGGTTCATCTGCTCCAGGCGTTCATGCACGCGGCGCACGATCTCCCCTTCCGGCAGCCGGGCCTTCTCCCTCAAGGGGAAGGCGATGTTTTCAAAGACGTTCAGGGAATCAAACAGCGCCCCGCCCTGAAAGAGGACCGCGAATCGCTTTTTCAGGTCCTGGAGCTTGCGTCCCTGCAATTTGGTAATGTCCAGGCCGTCCACCAACACCTGGCCCCGGTCGGGCTTCAGCAAGCCGATGAGGTGCTTCAAAAGAACGCTCTTGCCCACCCCGCTCTTGCCGATGACCACCGTGATCTTGCCGGTGGGAATCTCCAGGTTGATGCCGTCCAGCACCGCCTGGCCGTTGAAGGATTTATGGAGATCGATGACCTGGATCATGGCTCACATGAAAAAGGAGGTGAGGAGATAGTCCCAGGCCAAAACCAGGACTGCGGACAGGACCACGGTCTGGTTGGTGGCCCGGCTCACCCCTTCGGCTCCGTGCTCGGTATGGTAGCCCTTGTAACTGGCCACCAGGATGATGGTGAGGCCGAAGACCAGGGATTTGACGATGCCGCCGTTGATGTCCAGAGGCACCACGCTCTGAACCATGCCGGAAAAATAGGAGCCGGAGCTCACCCCCAGGAGGACCACGCCCACCAGGTATCCCCCCAGGATGCCCACCACGTCGAAGATGGCGGTTAGCAGCGGCACCGCGATCAATCCCGCCAGCAGCTTGGGCATCACCACGTATTGCACCGGGTTGACGGCCATGGTGTCCAGGGCGTCCAACTGCTCGGTGATGCGCATGATCCCCACCTCCGCGGTGACCGCGGAGCCGGCCCGGGCGGAGACCATGAGGGCCGTGAGCACCGGACCCATTTCCCTAATCAGGCTCAGGGCCACGGCCGCGCCCAGCGCGCCTTCGGAGCCGTATTTTCTTAAGGTGTAATACCCCTGCAGGCCCAGAACCATGCCGGTGAACAGGGCGGTAAGCAGGATGATCAGGGTGGATTTCACCCCGATCTGATTGATCTCCTGGAGGACCCGGCGGGGCCGGAAGGGGGGCACGAAGGCCAGGGCCAAACCCTGTAGGAGAAAGAGCTGGATACGCCCCGTTTCCCGCACCCAGTTCAGTACCACGCGGCCCAATAACTGTATGAAGGCAACCATATATTCGGCTGATTAACCGGATTAACTATTTGAATAATCCCTTTTTATCTAAATTAATGGTGGTGAAAAAGCAAGAGGAAAGAGGAAGGCGGCAACAAGCGCGCAGCTAATAACCGGCAACCGGGGAATGCGAAGATCACGAAATCTCATCATGCATAATTTTATAATTTTCGATTTGCTAATTTTGCTAAAAAAAGCTATGTTTAAACGCGACTAAATCTAGAAAAAATAGATTCACAGTAAGCGGATCGAGAAAGCAAGGGATTGGCCATCCGGCAAGGGGTACTCTCCCCGGCCAATCCGCTGGTAAACCTTCTATGTTGCCTGAGGCCGGCAGAGGCAACCCATCTGAAAGAAGGAGGTTTTCTCATGAAAAAAACCGCGGTTTTATTGACTCTGGTCTTTTTGTTGGTTTCCACCCACCTGGCTTTTGGCGCTGCCACCACGATGCCGAACCTCCTCGGCACCTGGACGGGCAAGACCACCCAGGTGGGCAGCACCACCCAGGTTACGGTCACCTTGACGCTGACGGCAGCCGTGCCTGCGTCCGTTACGAACAAGGCTTTTTCGGGCACGCTGACCATTGGCACGGAGACGGTGGAGGTCATCGCCAAAAATGACCGGGCTTATTACAAAATAGAAATTGTCCCGGTTGACTCCCAGGTTCCCTTAAACATTGGCGGAGCCTTGGCCTGGCTGCCCGGTCCCATGATCATGGTACACGGAATGGGTTATCAAAACACACCGTACAAAGCCTTTATTCTAAAAAAGACCACCCTTTAAATTCCCCAATCTGCATAATTTGATAAGCCTTCCCCTGGTGGGGGAGGCTTTTTTTGTCACCGCGTTTCTTCGGTAAATCAATATTCCCCCGCCAAGGCGCAAAGAGCAACATACTTTTCCCAGGAAATTCTGCCGCCGGAAATTGAATCCCCTACCCCTTTTACTTATTTTAGGTATAATATGTCTCGCTCACGGACCGGAGCAGGAAGTAAACTTAAGGAGGCGACATGCCTGTAAGGGTAGCCATTAACGGCTTCGGCCGCATCGGCCGCTGCCTGGCCAGATTGATTACCGAAATGAAGGAACTGGAGCTGGTGGCCATCAACAGCCGGGCCGACACGGAACGGGACATCCATCTCCTGCGCTACGATTCGGTGCACGGCCGTTTTGCCGGCACCGCGGAAACTCGAAACGATACACTTTACTTAAACGGCAAAGAAGTCCGCATCACCCGGGTCTTACAGCCCCAGAACCTGCCCTGGCGGGAGTTGGGGGTGGAGGTGGTCCTGGAATCCACCGGCGCCTTCCGGGACCGGTCTTCCAATGAAGGCCACCTGGCCGCGGGCGCCAAGAAAGTGGTGCTGTCCGCACCGGGAAAGAAGATCGACGCCACTTTTGTTTGCGGCGTGAACCTCCATACTTACGATCCGAAGAAGCACCACATCATTTCCAACGCGTCCTGCACCACCAACTGCCTGGCCCCGGTAGTGAAGGTCCTCCACGAAAATTTCGGCGTGCAGCACGGCTTCATGACCACCGTCCACTCCTACACCATGGACCAGCGCCTGCTGGACGGCTCCCATGAGGATCTGCGCCGGGCCAGGGCCGCAGCCCTGTCCATGGTGCCCACTTCCACCGGCGCGGTCAAGGCGGTTACCGAGGTTATTCCGGAATTGAAGGGCCGCCTGGACGGCCTCTCGGTCCGGGTGCCCACCCCCAACGTTTCCCTGACGGATTTTGTGGCCACAGTGGAGCAAAGCGCCACCAAGGAACAGGTCAACCAGGCCCTGACTGCCGCGGCCCAAGGCCATTTGCAAGGCATCTTGGCCGTCTGCGCCGAGCCCCTGGTATCCATCGATTTTAACGGCAGCACTTATTCCGCGACGGTTGATCTGGAATTGACTAATGTCCTGGGAGGAAATCTGGTCAAGGTGTTGGCCTGGTACGATAACGAGATGGGATTCTCCCAGCGGATGCTGGACCTGGCGGCGTATATCGGCCAGCGCCTTACTTAACGGACTTAAGAAGGAGGCGTCGTTGAAATTTATCGATGAGGTAGATCTCAAAGGCAAGACCGTGTTCATCCGGGTGGACTTCAACGTGCCCCTGGACCGGAACCGCAACATCACCGACGACACCCGCATCCGCGCGGTGTTGCCCACCATCAACTATTGCCTGGAGGGAAGCGCCAAAGTCATCCTGGCCTCCCATTTGGGACGGCCCAAAGGCCAGCGCATCGAAGAGTTCTCCCTGGCTCCCGTGGCCCGGCGCCTGGCCTACCGCCTCCACAAAAAGGTGAAATTCGCCCCGGATTGCATCGGCCCGGAGGTGGATAAACTCAAAAAGAAGATGAAGGGCGGAGACGTCCTCCTTCTGGAAAATCTCCGTTACTACCCCGGGGAAGAGAAAAATGACCCGGAATTCGCCAAAGAGTTGATGAAAGGCGTGGACATTTATGTGGACGACGCCTTTGCCGTGGCCCACCGGGCCCATGCCTCGGTGGAGGCGGTGACCCATTTCGCGCCCGCCTGCGTCGCCGGCTTTCTGATGCGGGACGAAGTGCACTATTTCCATAAGAGCATGGAAGATCCGGCCAGGCCCCTGGTGGCCAT
>DYJG01000659.1 GCA_020723225.1 Desulfobacca acetoxidans
CCAGTGACTTCCACCGTGTGAGGATGGCACTCTACCGCTGAGTTAACCGCCCGTTGAAGTAGATATAAAAATATCAAAAATTATGTATTTGACAAGCCATTAATTCATTGCCGCTGCCTTAGAATGGCTCCGCCTCCGACGGTTGACTGCGCTTCCGCCCGGCGATTTTCTCTGTTCGTCGTTTCTCTGCGCTCTCTGCGTCTCTGCGGGGAATTCTTCCTTTTTTTCACCGCAGAGACGCAGAGGACGCGGAGAATTCACAGAGAGACAAACCCTGGGGAACGATTAATCGCTGAGGGTTAATATCCGGAACTGCCGGCCCCTGGCCGCCTCTTGGCGAATGATCTCCCCGGCCAAATCGATAATTTCTTCCCGGGCATCGAGGAGATGGGTGTCGCTGCCGGCGATGGGGCCAGGGAAGGTGAGCAGCTCCCGTTCCGGGACGGGCACGGCCGCGGCTTTAACGGTCAAGCCCCGGGAGTTCCAGAGTTCCCGGGTGTACCGGGCCAGCTCGCCGCTCAGGCTCAGGGGCGCGTCATAAAAGACGCTCACCGGGCCGGATTGATGCTGCGCCAGGTAATCCGCCAGGAGCCCGAGGGCCTGCTCGGTCTCCGGGGAGGCCCGAAAGTGTTTGGACACCTGGCCCACGTCCCGGATGAACCCGTCGTCCGCGGCCACCAAAGGGAGCCCGCGCAAGGCGCATTCCAGGGTGATGAGGACGTTGTGGCCGTCAAGGCCCAGGGGGCGGCCGGCCACTTCCCGGAGCAGCCGGAGTTTGGCCCGTCGGGTCCGGGCCGCGTCCGGGGAAAAGACGCCGCGGTGGAGGATTTGCCGGGCGGTGTGGTCCAGTTGATGGCGGTTGCCCACCAGGTCCAGGGCGGCCTTCCGGGGATAACCCCGGGACAGGAGGTAGCGCAAGTCGGCGGCGGCTTCGAAAAGTTCAAAGTTCAAGGTTCAAAGTTCAAGGGTATGTTGTTCCCCAAAATAGAGGATGACGGCGGGCGAGGACGCCCGCCCAACGTCTTTTCAAGTTAGGAGCAAGCCAAGGCTCATGAATATCTGGTTCATGAAACAGGTCCAAATTTCCTGACAACATCCGCCTGCGGCCGGGAACTAATCCCCAAGGTTCCCAAGGGTTGAGATATTGATTGGAATTTCCGGGGCTTCCATAACCTGGGCCAAAGATAGCGGTTGGGAGAACTGCACGGCGATCCCGAAAAAGGGAGAACCTTCTTCCGGGGGTTCGATGCGCACCACCGTACCCTGGCCTTTAAAAAAAGAGGTCTCATGGGGGCCCGCCGCGGCCGGATTGCAGGCCATGGCCACCGTGAATTCCAGGGTTTGCCCGCTCTCCAACTTCAGGGGGCCGGCGCATTTGAAAAACATCCCCCCCAGGCTGATATTGCCCACCACCCCTTGGCCTTTGGGTAACTTTGCCGATTTTTTCGAACCCGCCTTGTACTCCATGGGCAGAGACTTCGGCAATCGCGGATGTTTGCGTTTGTTCATGTCGTATTCCTCACCTTGCTGACGTTAGAGAATCGACGTGCAAACTCATTTTTTAATACTTATGGCCACCAAATATTACTTATGGGAACCCTCGGCCGCGCAATCAGGATTATTGCCAGCCATCACGCCGTTGTTCTTCTTTTTTCGG
>DYJG01000660.1 GCA_020723225.1 Desulfobacca acetoxidans
CCTCCTGCAATTTGACCACGGTGTAAGGTTTCTGGATGAAGCCCGCCAGGCCCATACCTGCGAACTGCCGGGTTACCTCCTGTTCGTCATAACCGCTGGAAAGGATGACGCGGACGTCCGGCCGGACTCTGCGCATGGCCTGGAACGTTTCCTCGCCGCCCATTCCGGGCATGGTGAGGTCAAGGAGAACGCAGTCGATTTCTTCCGTCTTGGCCCGGAAAATTTCCACTCCTTGCTTGCCGTGATCTGCGATCAGAACCTTAAGCCCCAGCCGTTTCAGCATTTCCCCGGCCACCCGGCGGACGTGGAGGTCGTCGTCAACGAGGAGTACGGTCCCCTGGCGGCTGGGGGGCGCGGCCAAGGTCCCCACCAGCACCCGGTCGCCCGGCTCCCAAGCCACTGCCGGCAACAGGAGGGTGAAGGTGGTTCCCTGTCCCGGTTGGCTGTTAACCTTGATGGCCCCCCGGTGGCCCCGGACGATGCCCAGGACCGCGGCCAGACCCAGCCCCCGGCCGGTGAATTTGGTGGTGAAGAAAGGATCGAAGATGCGGCGCCGGGTCTCATCACTCATGCCGCAGCCGGTATCCGCCACCTCCAGGTAAACGTATCTGCCCTCCGGGAGCCGGTCATCCAGATGGCTCTCCGCCAGGAAGGCCCGGTCGCAGTCCATGACGCCGGTGGTTACGGAGATCGCGCCGCTTTCGTCCCCCAGGGATTCGGAGGCGTTGGTGATCAGGTTCATGATGACCTGGCGCATCTGGGTGGCGTCCACTTCCACCGCGGGGAGATCGGCTGCAAAGGAGTATCGTATTGAGGCCTTCTTGGAGACCGAAACTTTGAGCATCTGGGTCATTTCCCGGACGATCTCCGTGAGGTCGTAACGGCCCACCAGAAATCGGCCTTTTCCGGAGTAAGCCAGCATCTGGCGGCAGAGGTCCGCGGCCCTCTGGGAAGCCCGGGCGATTTCCTCGACGTTGGGCCGGGCCGGGGACGCGGGTGAAAGAGCGAGCAGGGCCAGGTCGGCGTTTCCCAGGACGGCCATGAGCAGATTGTTGAAGTCGTGGGCGATCCCCCCGGCCAGGACGCCTAAACTCTCGAGTTTCTGGACTTCCCGCATCTGGGCTTCCAGTCGGGCCTGTTCTTCCTGGGCCTTTTTAATCTCGGTCAGGTCCTTGCAAAAGACCAGGGTTTTGCCGCCCACCAGGACCCCCCAGCTTTCCATGGTCCGCACCGAGCCGTCTTTGCAGGTCACTTCCACTTCCAGACCTCGGATGTTCCCGTCTCCCGCGGTTGCTTCCTCCAGGGCCTGCCGCCACTTGGCGGTTACCCATTGACGGTAATCCGGCCGGGGGTAGGCCAGGCGGAACCAATCCTCCACCTGAGGCATATCTTTCAAGGTATAGCCGAAGGTTTCCACAAACTTGGGATTGAGGTATTCACCCTGATCGCCGCTGAGGATGGCGATGGCCAAAGGCGAATTTTCCACCACCAGCCGGAACCTGGCCTCGCTCTCCCGCACGACCTCTGCCGCCCGTTTGCGTTCGGTCACGTCGTTGAACACCCCCAGGGTTTTATTGCCGACCAGGGTGCCGAAGATGTCGATGATCCTTTTGGAGCCGTCCTTGCAGGTCACTTCGACTTCGAATACTTC
>DYJG01000024.1 GCA_020723225.1 Desulfobacca acetoxidans
CGGGTGGTTTGGGACACCCGGGATAAACTGGTGGCGCCGAACAAACCGGACCACGTCCTGGTCCTGGACGCCGCGGGTTTTCCCCCGGAAGGGGACGACTGCGACGCCCGGTTCCTGTGCGAGGCTTACGAGCTGGGGTGGCGGCAGTTCATCACCTACGGCTACCGGGGCCAGCGCTTCCTGGGCTGCGGTTTCGGCCTGAACACCGATGAGGTGCGCATCGACGCCTACGGCAGCACCGGGGATTATTTGGCCTCCGGCATCGACGGCATGACCATCCAGATCCACGGCAACGCCCAGGACCAACTGGGGCAGATCATGAAGCGGGGCAAACTGGTGATCCACGGCGACGTGGGCCAGACCTTCATGTACGGGGCCAAGGGCGGCGAGGTCTATATCCTGGGGAACGCCGCGGGCCGGCCCCTGATCAACGCGGTGGGCCGCCCCCGGGTGGTGATCAACGGCACCGCCCTGGACTTCCTGGCGGAATCCTTCATGGCCGGCGACCCTCATGCCGGCGGCGGTTTCGTCGTGGTCAACGGCCTGGAGTACGACGCCCGGGGCCGCGTCCGCTCCCAGGCCACGCCCTACCCCGGCTCCAACCTCTTTTCCCTCGCTTCCGGCGGCGCCATCTACATCCGGGACCCCTATAACCAACTGGTGGACGAGCAGTTGAACGGCGGCGAACTGGCGCCTTTGAGCGACGCGGACTGGAACCTGATCCTCCCCTATCTCCAGGAAAACGAACGGCTCTTCGACATCTCCATCGACAAGGACCTCCTCACCGTGGACGGCGACGTCCGCCCTCCCGCCGAGGTCTACCGCAAGGTCCGTCCCGTCAAACTGGCCATCCTCACCAAGGTGGAGGATTCCTGGGAATAGAGAAGAACCTCACGCAACGACGCAAAGGCGCAAAGACGTGAAAAGGGGCGGCCCGGTTGGGCCGCCCCTTATTCTTTCAAGAGTTCTTTTAACCGAGAACAGTCTTAATCATCATGAGGCTTAAAGGCTTTTCGATGGGGTTTGAAGTGTTTTTTATGCGACCAGCCGCACTTACGCCCCTGGTTCATCAGGATTAAATTATATTCATCCAGGTTATCCGGGGTGAGATCGATTTGCAGGGCGGTGCCCCGGAAATTATTTAAAACCACGGCATTGTCCGTGATAACAATCAAGTCAGGGTCATCGCGGGTATCGGTCATCTCAAGTGCCGCCACATCCACCACGTCAGGGGTGTCACTGACCAGGGCCACCTTATTTTTAAAGACCCGGTTATGGGTCAGGGATTGCGTTCCCAACCGGCCCCAACGGAAATCGGCGTACAGCACGATGCCCGTGCCGTTATATCCTCCCCCGTCATCGGCGGCGACATGGAGCGTTCCCGAGATATCATTGTGCGATACCACGTTGTCTTGAACTGTGCCCCCGTTAAAATCACCGATAAGAATGCCGATGCCGCCGCCGTTCCAGGTCCTGAGATCGATGATCTTATTATGGCTGATGTCCCAACCGCTTCCCCGCCAGTTGGAGACCGCCTGGATGGAGTTCAGAAAGACGCAATGCCTGACGGTCACATTATTTTGGGCCGCACCGTTCATAATGGCCAGGTCCACGGTGAATTTCAGATTTTTAATACTTGCTCCTCCGCCTCCGGACATGATTCTGAATCCCTGAACCAGCCCCGCAGGATGAAGCGGACCACTGGCAATGGCGGCGCCGTCCTCCCCTTTGATTTCCACCGCCTTGGTGACCAGGGCGCCGGCATGTTCTCCGGGCTCCACCTTAATGCGGTCACCGGTGGAAACATTAGGGGAATCAATCGCCTCCTGAATGGTCGCAAAATCGTTGGGAACATTCCATTTTGCGGCAATCGCCCCTGAAACCAGGAAAAGCATAAAAAAGGCCACTGTCAAAAGAATCATTTTCTTTTTCATGAGGCTTCTCCTTTTTTCGAAAAGTTTAAGTGAAGATAAATTCCGGGCCCGGAATTAAAAGGACCCGGATCTTTAAAAAAAGGATGTCTTCGGAGAAATGGCGACGCCCGGGAAAGGGATTGACCGGCTCCAGCCGGTTCAGCTGTTTGTGAGACCCTCCATGTCTCTTTGATGGGATGGATTTTATTAACGAATTAAAGGCCTTGTAGCAAGCATTCAAGCCAAAGTCAAGTTTTTTCCAAGGCTGATATTCTTCCCTTTATCGGTCCAAATTATTCCTTGACAGCGATATCGTTTTGGTTTTATCTTGTGAAAAAATTAACAAGAGATGGGTTATGCTCTTTCCCGTGTCCGGCGTGGAGGTCAACCCGCTTATCCCGCCCCTTGTGGCCCTGGTGGTTTCCACTTTCACCTCCATGGGTGGGGTCTCCGGGGCCTTTCTGCTGCTGCCTTTCCAGGTGAGCGCTCTCGGTTTCTGCACCCCTGCGGTGAGCCCTACCAACCTGATCTTCAACATCGTGGCCATCCCCAGCGGGGTCTACCGCTATCTCCGGGAAGGCCGCATGAACTGGCCGGTGGCCTGCGTCACCATCCTGGGGACGCTGCCCGGCCTCTGGTTCGGGGCCGTGATCCGCTGCGACTGGCTGCCGGACCCCAAGAATTTCAAGCTCTTTATCGGCGCGGTGCTGCTCTATATCGGCCTGCGGCTCCTGTACGACCAGACGCCCTGGGCCAAGCGCAAGAAGGCGAAAATCCTGGAATTCGAGGCCCAGGTGCAGACGCGCCTGGCCCAGGTCCTCAAAGAAAGCGGCGTCACCGCGGGCCAGGCCCTGCCGCCCGCGGCCCGGGTGAAGACCGCGTCCTGGAGCCTGAGGCAGGTCTCCTATGAATTTTTAGGGGAACTCTTTACCTTCAACGCGCCCGCGCTCTTTTTCCTGGCCCTGGTGGTGGGCCTTATCGGCGGCACTTACGGCATCGGCGGCGGGGCCATCATCGCCCCCTTCCTGGCCGCCATCTTTAAATTGCCCATGTACACCATCGCCGGGGCAGCGCTCCTGGGCACCCTGGTCACCTCCGTGGCCGGGGTGGGGATTTATTACGCCATGGGCATCAAACCGGACCTGGCCCTGGGCGCACTCTTCGGCATCGGCGGCTTCATCGGCATGTACATCGGCGCCCGCCTGCAGAAATACGTCTCCGGCAAGGTCATCCGCATCGGCCTGGGGGTCATTATTTCCTCCCTGGCTCTGCGTTACATAATCGGGTATTTTATCTGAAAAGAATTCACCACAGAGGCACAGAGGACACAGAGAATCACAGAGGGAAAAGGAGAAAAACAATTTTGGCTTTGCCAAAATTGATTTTCTATATTTTTCTCTCTGTGGCCCTCTGTGCCCTCTGTGTCTCTGTGGTGAAAAAAGAAAGGCTGCCCATGATCCTGGAATTCTCCGAAAAAGGCATCGTCTTCTTCCCCGACCCCACCCTCATCGGCACCCCGGCGGACTACGGCATGGAATACGAAGAGGTCTGGTTCGCCGCCGCGGACGGGGTGAAGCTCCACGGCTGGTGGGTCCCCAAAAAAGACGCGCCGGTGTTATTGTGGTTCCACGGCAACGGCGGCAACATCAGCCATCGCCTGGAAAATATCAAGCTGCTGCTGGATGAAGCGGGGGTCTCGGTCTTCATCTTCGATTACCGGGAATACGGCAGGTCTGAAGGCCGCATTTCCCGGGAAGGGACCTACCTGGACGCGGCCGCGGCCTACCGGTATGTGGCGGAAGGCCGGAAAGTGCCGGGCGCAGACATCGTCCTCTTCGGCCGCTCCCTGGGCACGGCCCTGGCCACGGACTTGGCCCTGAAAGTCCCCTGCCGCTCCCTGATCCTGGAATCCGCGTACACCGACTCCCAGGAGATGGCCCGGTTGTATCTGCCTTTTCTCTTCGACTGGCGGCCCAAGGTGCCTTACGACAATATCGGCAAAATCGGCGGGGTCCGGGTGCCGGTCATGGTCATCCACGGCGAGGATGACGAAATCATCCCCCTGGACATGGGCCGCCGGGTCTTTGAGGCCGCGGCGGAACCCAAGGAATTTTACCTGATCCCCGGGTCCCACCACAACGACACCTACCTTGTGGGGGGCAAGGCCTATTTCGAGCGTCTGCGTCGCTTTATTCACAGAGGAAAGGAATAGGGGGCAGGGATTAGGGGTTGAGGGTCAAAATGATACTAATTAGCAGTCAAAAAAGTGGGGGTAATTGTAGGGGCGAACCTTGTGTTCGCCCCGAATGCTACAGGGCGAACACAAGGTTCGCCCCTACAAAAAATTGTCGTTTGATTGCGAACTGGTATTACAAGCCTCTTGTACGCCGATGATCTTATTTGCAGCAAATTCCCAATGGCAAGTAGCCAGATAGAAAACTGATCCCTGATCCCTGATCCCTGATCCCTGACCCCTGGTCTCTGACCCCTGGTCCCTGCCCCCTGCTCACTGCTTACTGCTTACTGCTCACTCTTTCAGCCCCGCGTAAGCCAGGGGCAGCAGCGCCAGACTGATGGCCCCGGAGATCGCCAGGGGCCAGGCGTAGCCGTAGGCCGCGCCCAAAGGACCGAAGATCAGGGAGCCGGCAAAGACCCCCAGGGTGGTGACCAGGGAAATGAGGCTGGAATTGCCGCCGATGCGGTCCACGTGGAAGAGGCGGGCGATGGTGGTGTAGGCCTCCATGAGAATGAGGCCGTCGCCGAAGCCGTGGATGGCCCGCCAGGAAAAGGACCAGGGGAGAGACGGGTAGACCATCAGGATATGGCCGACCCCGGAGGTGAGCAGGGCCAGGGAGAGAAAATGCAGGGGTTTTAAGCGCCCGGCCCAAAAACGGCCGTAGAGGTAGGCGGTGAGCCCCACCACCGCGAATTCCCCCGCCATATAACCCCCGATGCCCCGGGTGCTGAGGCCCAGGTTGTTTTTCAGAAACAGGGCCAGGCTGGTGGCTTCCGCGCCCCAATGCAGGGTGAAGAGAAAAAGCCAGGCCGCGAAGAACAGGACCGGCCTGGTGACGAAATCCCGGCCGTACTGCAGCAAGGGACTGCGGACCCCGGGGCTCTTTGGCAGCCGGACGGTGGGGAACAGCAGGGCCAGCACCCCCAAGGCGAGAAGTTTCAGGGTCAGGGGAAAATCCAGGGAGTACAGCAAGAACCCGCCCACCAGCGCGCCCGCCATCATCCCCCCCATGCGCCAGGCGTTGTAATCCCCGATGGCCCGGGGCAGATCGGGGCGGGTTTCCTTAAAGAGCAGGATATCCAGGGACTGGCGAAAAAGCTGGAGGCTCAAACCGAAGCCCCAGAAGATCAGGAGGAAGGGCCAGAACCGGCTTACCGCGGTGAGGCTCCAAAGAAATAAGGCGGTGGCCACCAATCCCGCGCGGGTCAGGATCCGGGCCGGGTAGCGGTCCGCTGTGACCCCCACGGGAAAGGAGACGACGATGGCGTTCAGGCTGAGGACCCCGTAAAGCAGGCCGATCTGCGACCCGCTGAAATGCAGGCTGTCCTTCAGATACAGCGGCAGAAAGAAGTAAAGGGAGGAGCTGATTACCGAGTAGGCGCTGATGAAAAAAGGGAGCACTTATATCAACTTCGCTTTCAAATGAAACAAACTATTTATAACTTATTGATAATTATAATTCATTTAACGAAAAACGTAAAACGTAAAACGTAAAACGGTATCAGGCAGCCGGGATCAGACCGCTTCGCGGTTGAGCCGCACCTCCATGGCCCGGGCCGGGCAGACCGGGCAGCAAAGCTCGCAGGCGCTGCACTTGTTGGGGTCGAAGACCACCGCCATTTCCGGACGCTTGATGCTCAGCGCTCCGGAAGGGCAAACCGCGGTGCAGGTGCCGCACTGGTAGCAGAGTTCCTCATTGCGCCCCACTTCCCGGGCCACACTCTTGACTTTCACTCCGGAATCCCGGAGGTATTTGAGGCCCCGGCGAAAATTTTTAGGATGTCCCCGGAGCTCCATGACGATGACCCCTTCCTGGCGGGGGTCGATCGCAGCCTTGAGCAGGTTGAATTCCAGGTCGTAATCCTTTACCAGCCGGTAGATGATGGGCTGGTCCACCACCTCCCGGGAAAAACGCAAGGCCAGGATTTC
Organism: Desulfobacca acetoxidans; assembly: GCA_020723225.1. Classification (GTDB taxonomy): domain Bacteria; phylum Desulfobacterota; class Desulfobaccia; order Desulfobaccales; family 0-14-0-80-60-11; genus SURF-52. The sequence continues at coordinate 6,079 of DYJG01000024.1, forward strand.
CGCATGCATATTTAATGTTCTCCTGTCATGAAGGGAAATATATCTCACGCAAAGACGCCAAGACGCAAATAAAGACGCAAGATTATTTACCCTTTGGTTAAAATAACATAGACCGTATGGCCCGGCAGGGATTGGAGTCCCTCGGGTTTAAAGGCGCGCAGCAGCTTGATGGGGAGTGACTGAAAAAAGCGCCAGATACGGTTCCGGTAGACCCAGGCCGGCACTCCCTTAGCCTTGAGCCGTTCCTGAAAAAATGACGGCAGCAGGTTGTAAGACGGCTCAAAGCCCCACTCTGCCGCGGCCAGATGAAACCGCCGGGCCAGGTGCGCCAGGGCCTCCGGCGTCCAACGGCTCACGTGATGGGGCGGCACGTTGCTTACCACAGGCGCCATTTTCCCCAGGATCCCCGCCATGTTGGGGACCGACACGAACATGCGGCCCCCGGGCCGCAGGCATCCCAGGGCGTTTTCAAAAAAAACCAGGGGCTCGGCCACGTGTTCCAAAACCTGGAAAAAACAGACCGCGTCGAATTCCTCCTGATGTTCCGGGGCAAATTCCTCAATGGCCCTACTTTCCACAGGCACCCCCCGGGAACGGGCATATTGAGCCGCGGCGCTGTTGAGCTCCACTCCCCGGACTTCTTTGCCTTGCGCCTGCATTTTTTCCAGGAAAAAGGCGGCGCCGCAGCCGATTTCCAGGATTTTCCGGCAGTCTGCCAACGCTTCCAGGGCCCGGCGATGCTCCCAGGTGTCCCGTGAATAGTAACCGCTGCGTCCCTCTTCGGAAATAGCCTGATAAAACGCATCCGAGCCCGTAATCGGGGGCTGGAAGAGGCCGAAGCCGCAGTTCGTGCAGGTGAACAGGGCGGTGCGGCCCGCTTGCCGGTAGTGCTCCAGGACTGCGGCTGAAAAACTGTGGCCGTTTTTCTGCCACCAGGCCATGACTTCCCCCAGGTCATAGACCTCGGAGGCCGGCGCGCAGGGGGCATGGCAAATCTGGCAGGTCAGCAGCGGGGAGCTAAGGTCTGAAGAATAGTTCAAGATTCTCGTAGGGTGCGCCTTGCGCACCAGTTATACATGGCGACAGAAATAATTGCGCATTATTAATCTCTGCGCTCTCTGCGTCTCTGCGAGATAAAAAGGTTTCTCGCAGAGGCGCAGAGGCCGCAGAGAATGTCAACCGCGGTTCATTAAGTCGCTCAGTATAAAAGTATATTTTTCGTAGGGGCGAACCATGTGTTCGCCCTGGGCGCCGGGGTGAACGCAAGGTTCAACCCTACAGAAATTTTATCAGAAAAAGCAGATGGTTCAAACCAAATTGCCGAAGCGCCGCTGCCAGGAGGCCTGGAGTTTGTCCATGGAGACCTTAATCAGGGTCCGGCGGTCCTTGGTGATTTTAACGGAATTGTCTTCTCGGACTTTTCCCAAGAAATAAAGAGGCTGTTTTGCATAAAGCTTTTCCACCCGGCCTTGGTGCTCCGGCGCGACGCTGATTAAGAACCGGCCCGCGGACTCGGAATATAACGCCGCATGAGCGAGGGAGGCCGGAGCCACCTGGCTCAGATCAATCTCTAACCCCAGGCCCGCGGCCAGGGAGGCCAAGGCCAGACCCACCCCCAGCCCCCCCCGGTAGAGGCCGTGGCAGGAGGCCAGAAGCTCCTCCTCGATGGCCTGCTCCAGGAGATGGTAATACGGCAGAAACTCCGGACCTCGGACCTCCGGCACGCTCAGGCCCGTGTAGCCCAGCATCTCGTAGAATTCCGACCCCCCCAATTCGGGCCGGGTCTCCCCCAGGAGATAAACCAGGTCGCCGGGTTTTTTCCAATCCAGGGTCAGGGCCCGGCGCAAGTCGGGCAGCACGCTTACCGCGGTGAAAAAGAGGGTGGGCAGCCCGCTCACCCGGTGCGTCTCGCCGAAGGCCCCGGGGAGGACCCCGTCCACGTACATGCTGTCTTTGCCGGAAAGCAGCGGGATTTCGTAAGCCCGGCACATGTCCTCTAAAGCCCGGCAGGCCCGCACCAGTTGAGCCGCCTTGTATTTGCCGTCCGGGTTGCTCTCCGGGTGGTACTCCACGCTGGGCCAGCAGAAGTTGTCCACCCCGCCGATATGGTCCAGCTTCCCGCCCACGGCCAGCAAGCGCCGCACCGCTTCGTCGATGGTCGCGGCCACCATGTGGTAGGTGTCAATGGCGGAGTAGGCGGGATTGAGGGCCAGGCTTAAAGCCAGGCCCTTCTCCGAGTCCAGCCGGGGCCGGACCAGGACCGCGTCCCCGGGAACCGGCAGATTTCTCCCCACCAGGGGCTTGAGCACGCTGGCCCCCTGGACCTCGTGGTCGTACTGGCGGGTGATCCACTCCCGGGCGCAAAGATTGGGGCGGTCCAACATGGCCAGGAGCGCGGCCCGGTGGTCCGCCAATTCCCCCAACACCGGCTCCATCAGGCGTTGTTCCGGTTCCAGCCATTCCGCCTCGAACTCCCAGGGGGGGAAATCTTCCTCCAAAAAGGAAAGGTCAATGGCCGCGCAGGTACGCCCCTGACGGCTCACGTGCAGCACCCCGGAATCGGTATAGCGGCCGATGGCCGTGGCCTCCACCCCGTGTTTGGCGGCCAGGGCCAGTAACTCGCCTTCGTTTTCCGGCCTGACCGCGGTGATCATCCGTTCCTGGGATTCGGAGATCCAGATTTCCCAGGGGTCCAGGCCCGCGTATTTCAAGGGGATTTTCTCCAGCCAGACCTCCACGCCCCCGGCCATGCGCGCTGATTCCCCCACTGCGGATGAGAGCCCGCCGCCGCCGCAGTCGGTGATGAAGGTAATCAGCCCCAGGTCCCGGGCCTCCAGGAGGAAGTCATGCATCTTCTTCTGGGTGTAGGGGTCGCCGATCTGCACGTGGCCCGCGGGCGTCCCTGCGCTGGCCACCTCCGAGGAGGCGGTGACCCCGTGGATGCCGTCTAAGCCCACCCGGCCCCCGCACATGAGGATCAAATCCCCGGGGCCGGCCTTCTTCGCCGCCCCGGATTCGCCCCTGATCTCCCGGGGCAGCAGGCCCAACGCGCCCACAAAGACCAGGCACTTGCCCAGGTAAGTCTCATCGAAATAAAGGGCGCCGGTGAGGGTGGGCACCCCGCTTTTGTTGCCGCCGTCTTTAACGCCGGTAATGACCCCGTCCAGCAAGCGCCGGGGGTGGAGGCGGGGCGTCAAGGGCCCGCCGTAGTCCCGGGGGCCGACGCAAAAACCGTAGATGCCGCCGATGAGCTTCGCGGCCTTGCCGGTGCCCAGGGGGTCCCGGTAGACCCCGACGATGCCGGTTAAAGAGCCGCCGTAGGCCTCCAGGTTGGAAGGCGAATTATGGGTCTCCCCTTTGATGACATAGGAGAATTCTTCATCAAAGCGGCCCACCCCGGCGTTGTCCCAAAGCACCGAGACCACCCAGGGTTTGGTGCGGGCGATCTCCCGGGTGGGGGCCTCGATGCAGGCCTTAAACGGGTTGTCCAGGACCTGGCGCTCGCCGGTGGCCAGGTCCAGGTAATGGAAGCGGCCCCGGAAGGTATTGTGGTTGCAATGGTCGCTCCGGGCCTGGGCCAGGTATTCCAGCTCCACGTCCGTGGGGGGGCCCAAACCGGCCGCAGCCCGGCGGGCCAGAACTTCGGGCCGGGAGAAATAATCCCGGATAATGGGCAGGTCCGCTTCCCGCAAGGCCAGGTGGCGTTCGCGGCTGATCGTCCGGAGGGTCTCCAGGGAGTCCAGCTCAAAGACCCGCACTGCGGGCTGGTGGGCCAGGTCCACCCGGGGCAGGATGAGCCCCACCCCTTCTCCCGGGTTCCAGCGGTCTGATAAGTAGACCCGGAATTCCTGGATCAGGTCGTTGGCCAGCAGCTCCCGGGCGATGCGGGTCAATTTTTTATTGGTGATGCCGCGGCCGGAAAAGAGAAACAGCCGGGAGGTGTAAACCGCAGCCTCCGGGGGCAAGGGTCGACCCAGATAGGCGGCGATGGCCTCCAACGCGGTGGCTCCTTCGCTGTCCCGCACTCCCGGACGATACCCCACCCAGATGGCCCCGTCGAAATCCCGGGCCAGGGGGCGGAAGCCGGAGACCTGGGTGACGGGGTGGGTAAAGACCCCGGTGCGGATCTTTTCCAATTCCGGCTCAGCCAGGTCCAGGTCCAGCATGAGCAGCTTCAGAACCCTGACCAGTTCGATCTCCAGGCCGCAATATTCCCGGGCCTGGCGGCGGACCGCCTCTCCCTCGGCGTCGACCAGCTCCGGGCGCCAGCCGATTTCCAAACGTACGGCCATATCCCTGCCTCAAATGAGGATTAGAAATCCAAAGACACTATAACGCAAGGAAGGAAGGAGCGGAAGATGAAGATGGCTGGAGGAAAAAAAAAGAGAGGGACCGCAGGGCCCCCGAATAACCGTTAACTTCCGAAGGGGAGCACGGCCATGGAAGTTTGGTAAAGGGTGGTGGAAACCGTGTTGCCAAAATAAGTTACGCTGGCCAAAATCGCCAGGGCTATCAGAGTGAGCAACAGAGCGTGTTCCGAGCTGACGGCCGCTTCCATATCCGCCAGCAAACCCTTGATCAAACCGCGCTGAAATATTTTCATGACCACCCCTTCAATACCGTTTTCCGTTTTCGGTTTTCCGTTTTCCGTCAAAAAATAAAGGTTATCGATATGTTACCGTGCAAATCGGTTTCACTCTGAAAACAAACAAGGTCTTATCTCGTTTATCTTTTCGGCACATTCCGACATTTTCTTTAATTTGACGTCATCCCCGCTTTCCCTTCTGCACCTTGCCCCTCCGGAGGATAATTGATAATATAACCATTTATGACAGATAAGAAAAAGTTGCGCTGGGTAGGGCTCCCGGGGCAGATTTTTCTGGCCTTAATAGCCCTGGGCCTGGCAGGGATCATCATTTGGCTGGTGCAGAGCCGCCTGGACCATGACCTGCCGTGGGTCAATCTCCAACCCCCGGGGGAAGTGGTGGGGGCCAAGACTTCTTTCACCCTGGAAGTCGGAGACCGGGAAAGCGGTTTGAAGGAAGTGCGGGTCACCGTTACCCAGGGAGATCTGGAAAAGGTGGTGTTCAACCGCCAATTCCCCCCGGGAGGCGCGGCCGGCGCCCGGGAGGAATTGCCCTTTACCCTCGAGCCCCAGGCCTTGGGCCTGAAAGAAGGCAAGGCCAGGATCAGCGCCAGCGCCACGGACCGTTCCTGGAGGAACTGGTTCCAGGGCCGCACCACCACCTTGAGCCGGGACGTAACCGTCGATCTGGTCCCGTTAAACCTCGCCTTCCTCTCGGTGAACCACCTGCTGCACGCCGGAGGTACGGGAGTCATCCGCTACCGCATCAACAAGGCAGCCAAAGAAAGCGGGGTGGTCCTCGACGGCCGCTTCTTTGCGGGCTTTCCCCAGCCTGGGGGACCCCAGGGGGAATACGTGGCCCTGTTTGCCATCCCCCGGGAGACCCCGGGGACGGTTATCGCCGAAGTGGTGGCCAAACCGGGGGCAGGCGCGCCGGTGGTGCAACGGGTGACCCTGAAGATCAAACCCCGGCGCTGGCGGCATGACAAGATGAACCTCTCGGACAACTTCCTGCGCAAGGTGGCCGCGGACTTTAAAACCGCCAACCCCGGTGACCCCCTGAACGCTTACCTGGAAGTGAACCGGGAGATGCGGAAGGCCAACCATGAGCGCCTGCGCCAGGTTTGCTCCCGGAGCAACCCCCAACCCCTGTGGAGCGGCGGGTTTCAGCGCTTTCTGGGGAAGCCCATGGCCCGTTTCGGGGACCGGAGGGCCTATATTTATCAAGGAAAACAAGTGGACACTCAGGAGCATCTCGGCGAAGACCTGGCTTCCCTGCTGCAGAGCCCGGTGCCCTCGGCCAATAACGGGGTGGTGGTTCTGGCCGAACCCTTGGGCATTTACGGGGACACGGTGGTGGTGGACCACGGCCTGGGAGTCTTCTCCCAATACAGCCATCTGAGCCAGATCGACGTGAAGGCGGGAGCGGAAGTGAAGAAAGGGACGGCGGTGGGCAAAACCGGCACCACCGGCCTGGCCGGAGGCGACCACCTGCACTTCTCCATGCTGCTCCAGGGAGAGTTTGTGGACCCCCTGGAATGGTGGGACCCCCGTTGGCTAAAAGATCAGTTGGAGGGACAATGGAAGCAGGCCGCAGCCCCGGCAGCCCCGGTCAAAGCCGCGGACGCACCCGCCAAAGCCGACAAAGAGAAAAAAGGAAAAGCCAGGCCGATTAAGAAAAGGCGGCCGCCCCAGTGAGGGGCCCCCTGGCGTTTTGCGCTTTTGTGCTTATAAATATCTTAAGCCATTAAAACCCGGCCTTTTGCGGCTGGAAAAGAAAGGTAACCATGATCGTCAAAATCAACCCCCAGAATCCCCAGGAGCGCCTGCTGCGCCAAGCCGTGGAAGTGCTCACCGGGGGCGGCATCATCGCCTACCCCACCGACACCTGCTACGCCATCGGCTGCGACCTTTACAACACCAAGGGGATCGCCAAGATCTACCAACTGAAGCGCCGGCCTTTGGGCAAACCCTTCAGCTTTATCTGCGCGGACCTGAA
>DYJG01000025.1 GCA_020723225.1 Desulfobacca acetoxidans
ATAAAGCACCCATAATTCCTTAGAACGCAATCCATTAACCAAAAATGGAGAATGGGTTGTAACCATTAGTTGAGTGCGTTCTGTTACATTTCTGCACTCTTCTGCCAGTTCCGGCAAAAGCCTTGGATGCAAATAATTCTCTGGTTCCTCAATCCCGATCAATTGAGGAGGATCAGGATCATAAAGAAGAATTAAATAGGCTAACATTTTTAGGGTGCCATCAGAGGCGAATTTTGCCAGAATTGGCCTATCGAAAGGTGCATCTTTAATTTGCAGGAGAAGTCTCCCGTCAGGCATCATATCAGCTTCGACTTTTTCCAAACGCGGGACGCGTTCGGATAATATCCTTAAAATACGATCCAGACGGTCGCTGTGTTGTTCTTTAAGATATTGAATTACATTAGGAAGATTATCTCCGGTGGCCGACAATCGTTCCTGGGGTCCAGCTTCCGGGGTGCCCCGTGGATCTTCTGCTGTGAGATAAGAGAGATACCACCCGGTGATGAACCGTCTTAGGGCACTGACACGTGGATGTTTAGCAAACTGCCCCAGGGTATTAACTGCTATCAAATCCGGGGAGTCAAGACGTTCCTCAATTCTTTCATCTTGCTCATCAGGCATCTCCCCGGTTACCACTTTCCCTGTTCCTTCCTGAAAATTTAAAAACCTGAAAGGCTTACCCCGCTGCTTGCGGCGCCACTCAAGCCATTCTTCTGCTACATAAGGCCCTCTAGGTTCCTCTCCGATAGCAAGATGATAAGTAATAATAGGGGTTTGAGGTTCTTCACGGTACTTTAACTCTATCACGATTGGCCCTTCGGCTCCCCTTGTTCGAAGTTCCTTGAACCTACCGCGTTTATCCCAGGCCCTCCGTAATCCAACAGAGAAGCATTCTGATAAGAAGGCAAATACGTCGAAGATAGTTGATTTGCCGCTGCCATTGGGGCCTAAAAATACAGTCAAGGGAGTGATATTTTTCAATTCCAGATCATGAAGAGCCCGGTAATTTTTAACTCTCAAATACTCTATTCTTGGCACAGCTTTCTTTTGATATTTTGGGTTTGCCATGTTAATTCTCCCCAAAACCTGCCACTTTCTTGATTTAATCAAAATTCGATAATATTCACAGAACCATTTATAAACTCACATATCAAAACATACTCATCAATGCATCATACCATCTAATAGCCCAGATAAACAGGAGAAATTACTGACTTAATCTCAATAATCTACTCTACGCCAGCCTCTGCCTGAACCGCAGCACGCTCAAAACCAGCAGCGCGGCCCCCAGGATCGCCAGGCCCGCCATCTGCGGCCAGAGGACCGCCAGGCCCACCCCTTTGAGGAAGACGTCCTGGATGATAATGATGAAATACCTCAACGGGTTGAGGTAGGTCAGGTACTGCACCCCCACGGGCATGTTGGGGATGGGAAAGACCAGGCCCGAAAGCATGATGAAGGGCACGAAGAAAAAGCTGCTCACCATCATGGCCTGCTGCTGGGTGGAGCACATCGCGGACATGAGCAGCCCCACCCCCACGGTGCTGAGGAGAAACAGCAGAGTCCCCAGGAGCAGCACCCAGTAGCTCCCCCGGAAAGGGACTTCGAACCAGAAGAGGGCTATCAAAGTGACCAGCACCACGTCTGCCAGCGAGATAAGGACAAAAGGGACGGTTTTGCCCAGGATGAACTCCACCGGCCTAATCGGGGTGACCAGAAGCTGCTCCATGGTGCCCATTTCCCTTTCCCTGACCACCGAGAGAGAGGTGAGCATGATGGACACCAGCATGACCACCATACCGATGACTCCGGGGACAAAAGAAACATGGCTGATGCGGTTTTTATTGAACCAGGTCTGCTCTTCCACCACCACCGGCGCGCCCCGGCTCCCCGGCAATCCCCGGATACTCAAGCGCTCCTGGAGCAGTTCCAGGGAATAATCATTGAGAATGGTATTTCCGTAGCGGCCCACGATGAGCGCGGCGTTGGAATCCGTGCCGTCGATGATGAATTGCACCGCCCCGGGTTTCCCCTCTTTCAGCCTTTGGGCGAAGTCATAGGGCAGGCGCAGGGCGAAGGTCGCCTTGCCCCGGTCCAGGAGGTCCCGGACCTGGCCGGGGTTCGTCAGGTAATACTTCAGGTCGAAGGAGGGGTTGGAGCTAAAGCGGTTGATCAGGGCCCGGCTCTGGGGGGTGCGGGCTTCGTCGTAGACGGCGGTGGAGATGTGCTGGATATCGAAATTGATGGCGTAACCGTACATCATCAGCTGGATCATGGGTGGGGCAATGAGAAAAAAGCGGAGCCGCGGGTCCCGCACCGCCTGAATGAACTCTTTGACCAGGAAATGGTAGATGCGTCTGAGTCTCATAATTATTGGATCTTTTTCACCAGCTTGCGGCCCGCGACCAGGAGAAAAAAGGCGGCAAAGACCAGCAGCATGCACGCGTTGGACCAGAGGATCTCCAGGCCGATGCCCTTCAAGTAAATGCCTTTGCTGATGTTCACCAGATAAGTGGCGGGGACCAAATAGGAAACCGCCTGCAAGGCCCGGGGCATCTGATGGATGGCAAAGACCGCGCCGGAAAGGATAAACGACGGCAGAAAGGTAGTGATCATGGCCATCTGGTAAGCTTCCAACTGGCTGTGAGCCGCCACCGATATCAGCAGCCCCTGGCCCAGGACCACCAGCATGAACAGCCCGGCCAGAGCAATGAACAACCAGACGCTGCCTTTGAGCGGCACCTGGAAGAGAAACTCCCCCAGGGCCATGGCGATGAACACGTCCAGCATGCCCACCAGGAAATAGGGGCCCAGCTTCCCCAGGATCAATTCCCACTTTTTTAAGGGCGTGCCCATCAATCCTTCGAAGCTGCCCCGTTCTTTCTCCCGGATGATGCAGAGCGCGGTAAGCAGCGCTCCCGCCATGGTCATGATGATGGCGATGAGGCCGGGGACGATGAAATTGCGGGACTCCAGGTCTTCGTTGTACCAGACCCGGGGGTCGCTCTTAATGGGGATTTCCACGCGGGCGGCGCCCTGGAGCTGCAGCCGCTCCACCATGACCTTTTGGCTGTAAGCCGAGACGATGCCCTGGAAATAGCCGATAATCAGATTGGCGGTGTTGGCGTCGGTGCCGTCGATGATGGCCTGCACCTTGGCGCTTTGCCCCGATTTCAGGGAGCGGGAAAAATCAAAAGGGAGCACCAGGGCCACTTTCACCCGGCGGGAGTTGATGAGATCGGCAATCTCCTCGTAACTGAAGACCGTCCGGTAAATCTTAAAATAGCGCGTGCCCCTGAAGCCCTGCAAAAAATCCTGGCTGACCCGGCTCTGCTCCTGGTCATAGACGGCCAGGGGCACGTCGGTCAAGTCGAAGGTCAGGGCATAGCCGTTCAACAACAGCAGCATCACCGGCAGCAGAATCACCTGGATGAGGCTGGGCAGGTCCCGGCGGATGTGAATGAGTTCCTTGCGAAAAACCGCCCAGGTTCGTATCAGGTCCATAGTTTCAATCCGTCAGCTATAGTTGCGGGTTACGAGTTGCGAATTAAAAGCCAGCTTTTTAACCCGCAACCCGTAACTCGTAACCCGCAACCCCTAGCTATTCCCCGCCCGTTCAATCAACGAGATAAATGCGTCCTCCAAACTCGGCTCCACCCGGCCCAGGCTGCGGATAGTAATGTCCTGGGCAGCCAGGGCCTTCTTCATGGCCGCCTCCGCGGCCACGGCCTGGGTGGTGGCCACGTGCAGGCCGTCGCCGAAGACTGCGGCCTCGGAGACCTGGGGCAGCTTCCGGATCAACTCCAGGGCCTCTCCCAGTCGGTCCGGGAAGACGGCGATGATCTCCTCCGTCACCGCGGCTTTCAGCTCCCGGGGCGTGCCCTGGGCAATGAGGCGGCCCTGGTAGATGAGCACCAGCCGGTCGCAAAATTCGGCCTCATCCATGTAATGGGTGGTGACCAGCACGGTCACCCCTTTGTCCGCCAGGGAATAAATCAGGTCCCAGAAATTGCGCCGGGAGATGGGGTCCACCCCGCTGGTGGGCTCATCCAGAAAGAGGATGGGAGGCTCGTGCAGGATGGCCGAAGCCAGGGCCAGGCGCTGTCTCAGCCCCAGGGCCAGGGTGCTGGTGAGGTCCCGGCGCCTTTCCAGCAGGCCCACCTGGCGCAGCGCCTCTTCGGCCCGCGCCCGCAGCTTATCCGGAGGGAGGCCGTAAACGCCCCCGAAAAAGGTGAGGTTTTCCTCCGCGGTCAGGTCCTCATACAGGGAAAAGCGCTGGGACATGTAGCCGATGTGCTGTTTGATGGCCTCCGTTTCCAGGACGATGTCGTAGCCGGCCACGCTGCCGCTGCCGCCGGTGGGCAGGAGCAGGCCGTTGAGCATACGGATGGTGGTGGATTTGCCCGCGCCGTTGGGTCCCAGGAAGCCGAAGATTTCGCCTTTGAGCACTTCGAAGCTCACCCGGTCCACGGCTCGGAACTTGCCGAAATCCCGGGTGAGGTCCTTGACTATTATGGCCTTTTCGGTTTCCATTACTTATTGGTTTTGGTCTTCGGTCTTTGGTCTTTGGTTTTCGGTTTTAGGTTCTGGGTTCTGGGTTTTAAAAATAATAACATTAGAAAAAGGTGAGAATTTGGTGGAGCGGGCCTCCGTGCCCGCTCAGTCTCTTTCCCACTGGTCACTGATTACTGATCACCGATCACTAATCCCTAATCCCAATACGATTCACTTAAGCGGTTTTAAGAATCGGTGGGCAGTGCCCACCCTACGCTTTGTCATTCTGAACGGAGCGAAGCTTCGTTGCGAATCTCTGCTTATCCAGGAAGTTATAGATTCTTCGGTCGCCTTCGGCTTCCTCGGGATAACAAGGGAAATGATTTCTCTCCGTCTCGAACCGCTTAAGTTAACAGCATTGCCCCTAACCCCTGACCCCTGCATCCCCCTCCTCCCGGCGCACGATCTGCACGAACAGCTCCTCCAGGGCTGGTTCCGCGGGCGCGATGCGGACATCTCCCACTCCGCCGGCCTCCAGGGCTGCGTTTATGGGGGCAACGGCCTCTTCCCGCCGGGCCACGGTGGCCATCAGCCGGTCGCCCACGGCCAGGACCTGGCGCACTTCCGGGAGGGCCGCCAGAATCCTGTGGGCGGCGCGCAGATTATCGGCCCGCACCTCCAGGAGTTCTCCCTCAAAGGTGGCCTTGATGGCCCCCGGGGTGTCGGCCACCAGCAGCCGCCCCCGGTGCATCAACCCCACCCGGTGGGCCCGCTCGGCTTCGTCCATGTAGGCGGTGGACAGGAAGATGGTCATGCCGGTGCGCAGCAGCTCATGGAGGATATGCCAGAACTCCCGGCGGGATACGGGGTCCACCCCGAAGGTGGGTTCATCCAGGATGAGCAATTGCGGCGTGTGGATCAGGGCGCAGACCAGCCCCAGCTTTTGGCGCATGCCGCCGGAGAGGTTGGCGGCCAGGCGGTCCTGGAAGGGGGCCAGGTTGGAGAAGCTCAACAGCTCCGGCACCCGGGTCTTACGCGCGGCCTTGGGCACCCGGTAAATGTCGGCGTAAAAGGCGATATTTTCGGCCACGGTGAGGTCGTCGTAAAGGCCGAAACGCTGCGGCATATAGCCGATCTGCTCTTTGAGGGGCTCCGATTCCTTGACGGTATCGTAACCCAGCACTTCGGCCCGGCCCTCGTCCGGGTCCATGATGCCGCAAAGGAGCCGGATAGCGGTGGTCTTGCCCGCGCCGTCCGGGCCCACCAGGGCGAAGGACTCCCCCGGGGCCACCTCCAGGCTTAAGCCGTCCACCGCCGCCAGGGTCCCGAAGCGCTTGGTCAGGCCCTCGGCTAAGATGGCCGGCTCAGTTGGCGCGGTCTTTGAGGAAGATGACGGCATCGGCGGGCATGCCCGGTTTCAGGGAGTGGTCCTTGTTTTCCACCCGGATTTTGGTGCGGTAGACCAGGGTCACCCGCTCCTTGTGGGTCTCCACGGTCTTGGGGGTGAACTCGGCCTTGGAGGAGACAAAATAAATCCAGGCCGGATATTTCTTGCCGGGGTAGCTGTCGGTGGTGATTTCAGCAACCTGGCCGTAGCGCACCTTGGCCAGATCGGTTTCGGGGACGTAGCCCTCAAAATAGGCGTTGTCCAGGTCCCCCAGGGTGAGGATGGGAGAGCCTACGGCCACCACTTCCCCGGGTTCCCCGGGACGCACCAGCACGACGCCGGTGACCGGGGAGGCGATGGTGGCGTAGCCCAGGCGGGTGCGGGCCAGCTCCAGGGCCGCCTCGGCCCGGCGGGCCTCGGCCCGGGCCGCGTCGATGTCTTCTTTGCGGGGGCCTTCTTTTACCAGGCTAAAATTTTCCTGGGTGCGGCGGTGGGCCTCTTTGGACACCAGAAACGCGGCTTCGGCCCGGTCCCGGGTCTGGGCGGAGACCGTCTTACGCTCAAAGAGGGCCTGCATGCGGCGAAATTCCCGGTCTTTGTCCACCAGGTCGGCCTTGGCCTGGGCCACGGCGGCCGCGGCCTCCTTTTTTTCCTGGGGCCGGGAGCCGGCCAGCAGCTTGGCCAGGTTGGCCCGGGCCGCGGCATGAGCGGCTTCAGCCTGGGCCACGTCCTCGCCCAGGTCTTTGTCTTCCAGCGCGGCTACGGTCTGTCCGGCTTTGATCTCATCGCCTTCCTGGAAGATGATGGCCGCGATCTTGCCCGGGACCTTAAAACCCAGGTCCGTTTGCGTGGCCTCGATATGGCCGGATAAACGCAGGAGGTCCGGATCGGCTGCTTTGCCCCGGAAGAACAGCAGATAGGCGAGGACGCCCACCACCAACAGGGCCAACGGGATGATGAGTTTGGGACGTTTCGGAGCCAAGTATTACCCCTCCCCGACCGGGCTGGAGTTCAATTTTCCCCAAAATACCAGAATCCCTCGCCGGAGCATTATTTTTTTTATGCTCAGGACTCGGTCCGGTTTTGTGGAAATTTACTGATTTAGACACAAATTGCTACATACAAAATATTTTTATGCTATAATTTAGCGTAAAGCAAAAACTACCTACATGGAAACCTGCATAAAAAACGAGACCCAAAATGAGTCCCACGCTGATTGCTTTCTATTTGGGTGTCTTTGTCGGCCTGCCTTTGGGGATTTTCCTATTCTACTATTTTCTTTGGCCGAAGAGAAATGGCGGGCAGTAGAAAAATCACTGAAATAGGGAAGGTTTCTCAGTCCACCCTTTCTCCCCTGCGGATGCGGGCCAAAAGCCCGGTGGTGGAGTAGCCCGGCACCAGGGGGATGACCCTGACTTCACCGCCCCGGGCTAAGACAATTTCCCGGCCTACGATCTCCTCAATCCGGTAATCGCCGCCTTTTACCAAAATATCCGGTTGCAGCGCAGTAATCAGCTCCCAAGGGGTGGCTTCCCCGAAGAGCACCACCCGGTCCACGCAGGCCAGGGCCGCCAGCAAGGCAGCCCGGTCCCCTTCCGGGTTGATGGGGCGGTCGGGGTCCTTATTCAAACGCTTGACCGAGTCATCGGTGTTCACCCCGACAATGAGCGCGTCCCCCAGGGAGCGGGCCTCCTCCAGGTAGCGCACGTGGCCTAAGTGCAGCATGTCGAAGCAGCCGTTGGTGAAGACGACTTTGCCCCCCTGGGCTTGGAGCCGCTTCACCCACCGGGCCGCGGCGCCCCGGCTGACTACTTTATGGCTGGTATGGCAATCAGTCATGGGAAAGATTTTACCACAGAGTCACAGAGGACACAGAGTTTCACAGAGGAATAATTCAAAATAATTGCGCCGCTTGGCGGCGCAATTATTTTAATTTCTCTGTGTAACTCTGTGCTCTCTGTGCCTCTGTGGTGAATCCTTTCTTTTCATTCATGCTTTACCCGGGCCACGGTGAGGACCTCAACCCGCTTGGCCCCGGCCCGCCTCAGCACCCGGGCGCACTCCCGGACCGTGGCCCCGGTGGTGTAGAGGTCGTCCACCAACAGGACGTTTTTGCCCTTCACCTCTTCAGGCCGAGGCACGGCAAAGGCCTGATGCACGTTGTCCCGGCGCTCCTTGGGGTTGAGGCCCACCTGGGGCGGGGTGTGGCGCACCCGGGCCAGGGCCTCCAGGCTGACCTTAGCCTCCGGGAAGGCCCCGGCCAGGAGCAGGGCCTGGTTGAAGCCCCGGTGCCGCAAGCGCTTGGGATGCAGGGGCACCGGCACGATAAGGTCGGCGTCGGTCACCAGTTCCGCGCACCTTTGGCCTTGCAGCCAGTGCTGCATCACCGGCAGATAGGCCATCTGCCGGCCGAACTTGAAGCGGGTCACGGCCTTGGCCGCCGGCCCCTCATAGACCGCCGCAGCCCGGGCCCGGGCGAAAGGCGGCGGCTCCGTCCGGCAAGTCCCGCACAGCCGGTCCTCCCCCTCCCGCATGGGAAAAATCAAACCGCAGCAAGGACAGACCGGGCTCTCCACCCACTCAATCCCCCCCTCACAATCCGCACAAACCGCCACCGCCGCGCTCTCCGCCACCGCCGCGCCGCAAAAAAGGCAGAGCCGGGGGAGGAAGAAGTCCAGGAGGTTCAATGAAAAACGTTTGAGCCTATAAAAGCTGGCGAGAATCGGTCTGTCTCCCAATTATTAATAAATATCTATAAGTTATAGTTCTTGACTAACTCCTCCATTTGGGCAATTATAGCAGGGAAAAAGGAAATTTCCATATTTCTGGAGAAATCATGGAAACCGGTTTCAGGCAAGAGGTGTTAAATGTAATGTTGGCCCAGATTCTGGCACGACACGGGGTAATTTCCGCCCCGGAGATAATTCTGAAAGCCAAGCCGGGCATGAAACGGCGCATGCCCGATGTATTGGTTTCTTTTTTGGGGCTGCGGTTGGTCATCGAAGGGGAGGTGGAAGACGCCCCCAAGGCTGAAGTGCGCGCCTTGAATTCTGCCCGGCAACGGGTGGAAGAGGGTTTGGCCCATATTGGTGTGGCGGTGGTATATCCTGCTTTTCTTAGAAAAATTGAAAAATTTGACCAAGTCCAAATGGAGTTGGAGGACTGCCAGTTAAGAGTGGCGATAGTGGATGAATCAGGGGAAACCGGCTTTTCACCAGCAAATGCTGAGCAACTTCCTGAAATGTTGAACAATACATTCGATAAATTGCTCCAGGAAGATGTGGTGAATCGTGCTGCGGCAATTCTAGATGAAGCGGTGGAAAAAGTCGCGCCGGCATTTGCTGCCATTCCCGGCTTCGCTCAGGAAGCCGCGAGAATTTTAGGAATTCGCGCTCTTCCGATCAGAAAAAAGCCTGCTAAAGGTGAAGAGGAAGAATGAAAGAAAAGCTAAGTCCCAGCGAAGCTGAAGCGGTGAGCCGAATCAGCAGTTTAGTAATCGTTAACGCCATGATTTTTCAGGAGATCCTGGCATATCATGATGACCGTGTGTCATCTCTTGAGAATTTGAAAGATGATGAAAATATCTTGAGCGCCTTTAATTCTCAATGGCGGCTAAAAATAAATTACTACCCCATCTTTCATCTGGCTAGAGAACTTCTGAAGCATTTAACAACTCATGCGGATGTGGTGTCCCGGATTAGATTATTGGCTGATGCAGCCCAGCGTATTGTCAGCCTAAGGGCGGCCCTGCGCCACGACCTCATGGGTCGGGTCTATCACAAACTTCTGGCGGACAAGAAATACCTGGCTACTTATTACACCAGGGTGCGTTCAGCCATTCTGCTCTTAAAACTCGCTCTTAAAGATGACAATTTTCCCTTGCGCTGGCATGATTTCAACGACCTGATGAATTTTCGCATCGCTGATTTGGCGTGCGGCACTGGCACACTGCTCATGGCCGCAGCCGATATCTTAACGGATAATTATGTTCGAGCTGCGGCTAAGGCCGGGGTTAAGCCTAATTTTTCCGATATATTCCGGGTGTTATCGGAGGAAATCATTTTTGGCTACGATGTGCTGCCCTCCGCCATACACCTGACAGCTTCCACCTTGGCTCTCAGATCTCCAGCGATCACCTTTGAAAAAATGAATCTCTTTAATATGCCCATGGGTGGGAAAGAAGCCTATTTAGGAAGCCTGGAATTTTTAAAGGGAAAAGATATTCGGATCAGGGACTTATTCGGAGCACGGGTGGAGGCGAAACAGGTAGGCGGTAAAAAAGATATTGAACTCATGGATGTAAACATACCTCTCCTTGACCTCTGCGTGATGAACCCGCCCTTCACCCGAAGCGTTATCGGCAACCTTCTTTTCGGCTCTTTTCCCGAAAAAGAGCGGTCGAAGATGCAATCCACCTTAAAAAGTCTGGTTAAGAATCTCCATGTGCAGACCAATATTACCGCAGGTTTGGCGGCCGTGTTTGTGGCCTTGGCCGATCGTTATGTCAAGTCCGAAGGACGACTGGCGCTGGTTTTGCCGAAAGCGATCCTCTCGGGAGTGGCATGGGAACCTACGCGAGAATTGTTGAGAAAGAAATATGTGGTGGAATACTTAGTTGCCAGCCACGACCCGGAGCGTTGGAATTTTTCCGAAAGCACCAGCTTAAGTGAAATTCTCCTGGTCGCCCGTAAGAAGAAAGAATCCAATGAAAATCAGGGAACTCTTACTTGTATTAACCTTTGGAGAAATCCAAAAGCTGCATTCGATGCCTTGGCGATTTTCTATGGCCTGCTGAATAATTCCCTGCCCCGGCCCTTTCCTCAAGGCCAAGGCGCATTAGAGCTTTCTCTGGGAAAGGAAAGAACTGCTGAAGTTTTGACTTTCAACTGGGAGGAATGCAAAGATTGGTCTAACTGGCTTCTATTCTGCGCTTTCGCCCAATCTGACTTGATTAGGGCTGCTTACCATCTTTTACAGGGAAGCATTTGGCTGCCCGGCTTCGGAGTTCAGGGTCAGTTTCCTCTTGCACCCCTTAAAAATTTTGGCTCCTTAGGTCCCGACGGCAGGGATATTCATGACGGTTTCCGTTTAAGCAAGGCGAAAACCGCTTATGCTGCCTTTTGGGGAACAGACAACCAGTCCATTTTTACCCTTTCACAAGAACCCAATACCTACCTTTCTCCTTTGCACCGAGCTAAAAAAGGGCGCCCGCTGCGCCAGGTGGTGGACCTCTGGCCCCAATCTGGGAAAATATTATTAGGGGCGAGGCTTTGGCTTTATACCCGGAGATTATGGGCAGTTAGACTTACTGAAGCCGTTTTATCAAATGTCTGGTGGCCTCTTTCGTTAAAAGCTCCATTTAATCAAGAAGTCTATGAAAAGGCCCTTGTTGTCTGGGGTAATTCCACCTTAAACTTATTAATTCTGCTAGCATTGAGACAAGAAACTCGCGGAGCTTGGGTCCAATTTAAAAAACCTGTCTTGGGGAGTATGCCGGTTTTGGACTTATCCAAGCTTTCCGAAAACCAACTTAGAATTCTTGCTGCCGTGTATGACGAGGTTGCCGACAAACCTCTGCTCACCTTTCCAGAAATGGCTACAGACCCGGTACGGGCCAGGATCGATGCGGCGGTGAGCCAGGCATTGGGACTGCCGGATATTTCCATCTTGCGGAATTTATTGGCCCAGGAGCCGGTAGTCTGTCTTAAGCGGCTATAACTCAATATTTTTTCAGGAGGGGTTTGGGGGAACCTCACTTGTTCTTAAAAAGTGGAGTTCCTCCAAATTTTTTCAGCCCCTACACCCCCGCCAACCGGCGGGCCAGGGCTTCGGCGTTTTCGAAAACGGTTTGGACTTCATCTTCGGTGAGGCCCGCGCCCCTAGCGATGCGTTCCGCCTGCTGGCGGGAAATCAGGTCCCCGGGCGAGTGGCTGTCGGTGTTGACGATGAGGGACGCGCCCGCTTCCAGGGCCATGCGGGCCACGTGGCCGTTGGCCAGGCAGTGGCCTTTGCGCGCCGAAATTTCCAGGAAGATGTCCTTTTCCCGGGCCAGCGCGGCCTCTTCCAGGGTGATCAGGCCGGGGTGCGCCAGGATGTCGATGTCCGCTTCCAGGGCCGCCCGGTTGGTCCCCGGGGCCACGGGTTCGACCAGGGTCTCCCCGTGGATGACGATGAGGGGCACCCCCATCGCCCGGGCCTTGGCGGTCAGGGGGGCGATCATAGCCGGCGGCAGGTGGGTGAACTCGAGTCCCGGGATGAAGTAAGGGGGCGCACCGCCTTTGAGGCTATCAGCCGCGGCTTGCAGGCGGGCGAAGACCATCTCGAAGTTGGAGGCGTCCACGTGGTCGGTGACGCCCAGGAAGCGGTAGCCCAGGACCTGGGCCCGGCGCCAGAGTTCGGTGGGAAGCAGTTCCCCGTCGCTATAAAGGGTGTGGGTGTGCAGGTCGATCATAAAAGGCGTCCTTTGGGCCATTCGGCAACTAGGCGGTGAAATGGCGGTGCATAAACTCCATCACCTTGGGCTTGACTTCGCTTCTGTGGGTGAAGATGGCCACGTGCTCGCCTCCCTCAACGGCCAGAAGCTCGGCATTAGGCACGCGAGTCTCAAACCTTTTGGCATGGGCCGCAAAAGGTACGAGTTGGTCTTCGGTCCCATGAACAATCAAAACCGGGGGCTGCAAATTCTCCAACGGGAAGGCCGCCCTCCGGCTGATCGCAATATCGTTTTCCGTGCCGTCCAGGCGCAGCCACAGGCGGTCAAAGGTGCTGAGCA
>DYJG01000661.1 GCA_020723225.1 Desulfobacca acetoxidans
CACCTGGCAGGGGTGGTGGGTGTCGGTAAGGCCGTTGATCACCGGGATGTCGGCATGCGCGGCCAGTTCCTCCACCGTCTCCTGGGCGAAGGTGCGGATCACCACCCCGTCCACGTACCGGGAGAGCACCCGGGCGGTGTCGGGGATGGGTTCGTTCCGGGCCATCTGAGTCTGGCCCGGGGCCAGGTAGATGGAGGTCCCGCCCAACTGGGCCATGCCCGCCTCGAAGGAGACCCGGGTGCGGGTGGAGGGCTTATCGAAGATCAGGGCCAGGGTCTTCCCTAAAAGCGGGGTGTGGCTTTTCCCTTCCCGCTGCCAGGCCTTCAATTCCCGGGCCCGGGCCAGCAGCTTCTCGATCTCCGCCCGGGTGAGGTCCAGGATGGTCAATAAATCCCGTTTCATGGAAAAACCGCCTCCAGGGCTTGGGTCAAAATCTCCAGACCCCGGTCGATTTCCTCTTTACTGACAATCAAGGGCGGCAGCAGCCGCAGGATATTCCCCTGGGTGCAGTTGATCAGCAGGCCCCGCTCCCGGCAGGCGGTGACTACCGGAGTGCCGTCCTGATGCAGCTCCAGGCCCCAGATCAGCCCCAGACCCCGCACCTCTTTAATCACCGGGAAATTCTTTTGCAGAGCCGCGGCTTTCTCCCCCAGGTAATCCCCTTTCTGCCGCACCTGGAAAAGGAAATCCGGGTTGCTTAAGAGGCCGATCGCGGTCTTGGCCGCGGCCGCGATCACCGGCCCGCCGCCGAAAGTGCTGGCGTGGGTCCCCGGGACAAAGGCCTGGGCCACCTCCGCCGTGGCCAGCAGCGCGCCCATGGGCAACCCGTTGGCCAGGGCCTTGGCCAGGGTCATGATATCCGGCTTCACCCCGTAATGCTCATGGGCAAAGAGCCGCCCCGTGCGCCCCAGACCGGTCTGCACCTCGTCCAGGACCAGGAGCAGGCCCTTCTTATCGCAGAGCTGCCGCACCCCGGTGAGAAATCCCGGGCCCGGCAGGCAGACCCCGCCTTCTCCCTGGATGGGCTCCAGCAACACGGCGCAGGCCCCCACTTCCGTAGCTTTCTCCAGCGCGGCCAGATCATTGAAAGGCACAAAGATGAAGCCGGGGAGCAAGGGTTCAAAGCCCTTCCAGAATTTTTCCTGGCCGGTGGCGGAAAGGCCGCCGTACGTGCGCCCATGAAAAGAGTTGCGCATGGAGATGATGTGGTGCCGCCCGTCTCCGTGCCGCTCCCGGGCGTATTTCCGGCAGAGCTTGATGGCCCCTTCGTTCACCTCCGCGCCGCTGTTGGCGAAAAAGACCTGGTCCGCAAAGGAGTGGCGCACCAGCTCCTCGGCCAGCTCCACCATGGGCGTGGTGTAATAGAGGTTGGAGGTGTGCACCAACTGCTTGAGCTGGGCCGCGGCCGCGGCCGCCACCTCCGGGTGGGCGTGCCCCAGGTTGCAGACCGCCAGCCCGGCCACGAAATCCAGATATTCCCGGCCCTCGTCATCCCAGACCCGGCAGCCCTCGCCCTTCACCAACACCAGGGGCTGGCGGCCGTAGGTCTGCATGACGACTTTATCGGCTCTGTCCATCCAATCTTGACTAGCCACGAGTCCTCCGTTTGAGTTCAAAGTTCAAAGTTCAAGGTTCAAAGTTGA
>DYJG01000662.1 GCA_020723225.1 Desulfobacca acetoxidans
TCGGGGTACCCGGCTTTCACTCTCTCCAGCAGGGCCGGAATATTATTGGCCTTGGTGCCGTTGGGGGACATGGTGGCCTCATGGATCAAGGACTGCAAGCCGAAATTCTTCTGCCCCGGATCGGCCGATTCTTCGCCGAACAAACGGTTTAGGCGGCGCAGCAGGCCCACTTTGATAAAATTGTAGGCTTCGAGATAAGATGCGGGTTCGCAGGTGGTCACCACCAGGTGGGAGTCCCCGGCCAGGAAAAAATCCAGCATGTTAAAGGAGGTATTGCTCCCCAGATCGATAATCACATAGTCGGCGTTTAACTCCCGCAGGGATTTGATCAGTTTCATCTTGGCCGAGAAACTGATATTGGCGGACCCCAATTGGGAGCTGTCGCCGCCGATGAGATGGGGGCCGAATTTGGTGGGCGTGATCAGCTCCCCCAGGCTGGAGACCGCGCGGCTGAAATAATCATTGATGCTTTTTTTGACGGAGGTCTTGCCCAGGTAAAGATGCAGGTTGGCGCCGCCCAAGTCCAGGTCCACCATCACCGTGCGCTGCCCCTGGGCGGCCAGGGAAACCCCCAAATTGGCGGCGAAGGTGCTTTTGCCGATACCCCCCTTGGCCCCGCCCACAGCGATGATCTTCTTTTGCCGGACTACCGCCGCTTCCGGTTCAAAAGTTTGACAGGCGACAAAATCTTTTAAGATCTCGTAAGATTCCTTGACTTTGATAAACCAGAGCCGGTTTTTCTCCACCATCTCCGGCGGCCGGTCGCTATGCAAATCGGGATGGAAACATCTGGCCTTGGTGCGAAACGCGTTTTTTATGGTTTCCAGACTCAGTTTGTTGATAAAGTCAGGATCAAGGGCCTGGTGTGCGCCGAAAAGATAGATCCCGGCGATGCGCGCCTGGCTCAATTTCTGGGAAGGAATTTCCTGGTGTAATGAATCCATATCCGGCCTCTGCTGGCTAGTCGGAGCGCACCCCGGCAGTATGGGCGCCCGCGGGACCTATCGGTTAGGTTAAAAAGGCAAGTAAATATCATGCAGGTACTATGCCAGAAAAAGGAGTAATAATATGATCACCCGGGAAACCTATTATTTTCCCAAGCCCGGCCCGGAAAATACCGAATTTTGCCTGGACCTCCTGGAGAAGGCGGTGGGCATGGGCTATAAGCATTTCGTGATGGCCTCCACCACCGGCGCCAGCGGCGCCCAGGCCGCGGTGCGCCTGCAGATGGCCCCGGACCTCAACCTGGTGGTAGTGGGCCACTCCGTGGGCTTCAAAGGCCCCAACATCGACGAGTTCCTGCCCGAGCATTACCAGGAGATCACCTGCCGGGGCGGGAAGGTGCTCAAGGCCACCATCCTCACCCATTCCCTGGACACCGCCATCGCCGAGCAGTTCAAGGGCAGTGCCTCCACTTTGCTCATCGCCAATACTTTGCGCCGTTTGGGCCAGGGGCTGAAGGTCTGCTGCGAAATCGTCATGGAGGCCGTGGACGCGGGCCTCATCCCCGAAGAAGAGGAAGTGGTGGCCGTGGGCGGCACCGCCCGGGGCTGGGACACCGTGGCGGTGATCCGCGCCGCGGCGTCCAAACGCTTCCTGAAGCTCGCGGTCCTGGAAATCTGGGCCAAGCCGCGGGGAT
>DYJG01000663.1 GCA_020723225.1 Desulfobacca acetoxidans
TCCTCATGTTCCTGCTGGCCATCGCCTTTCTCCGGGGCTACCCGGAGTACATGGTGGGCCTGATCATCATCGGCCTGGCCCGCTGCATCGCCATGGTCATCGTCTGGAACGACCTGGCCCGGGGCGACACCGAATATTGCGCCGGGCTGGTGGCCTTCAACTCCATCTTTCAGATGCTCTTCTTCTCCATTTACGCCTATATTTTTGTCACAGTGCTCCCGACCTGGCTGGGCATCGCCTCCGGCCTGGAAGTCAAGATCACTATCCTCCAGGTGGCGGAAAGCGTGATGATCTACCTGGGGATTCCCTTCTTCGGCGGCATGTTCACCCGGTTCTTCCTGGTCAGGCGCAAAGGGATCAAGTGGTATGAAGAAAAATTCCTGCCCAAGATCAGCCCCATCACCCTCATTGCGCTGTTGTTCACCATCGTCGTCATGTTCTCTTTGAAGGGCGAGTATATCGTGGAACTCCCCCTGGACGTGGTGCGCATCGCCATTCCTTTGGCCATCTATTTTCTGGTGATGTTTTTCATCACCTTCTATATGTCGGCCAAGGCGGGCGCGGATTACCGCATCTCCGCCACCCTGTCCTTCACTGCGGCCAGCAATAATTTCGAACTGGCCATTGCCGTGGCGGTGGCGGTCTTCGGCCTCAACTCCGGCCAGGCCTTCGCCGCGGTCATCGGCCCCCTGGTGGAGGTTCCGGTCTTGATCAGCCTGGTCAACGTGGCCTTGCGGTTCCGGGAGAAATTCTTCACCCGGGAAATCTGCGAACTCCAAGGGGCGGCAGGTGAGGGTTAAGATTTAAGAATATCGGCGTCCCCAAAATAAGGAAATAAGCAATGTTTAACAAAATCGTGCTGGCCACCGACCTTTCTCCCGCTTGGGATGAAGTAATCGCCTGCGCCGGGGAATTCAGGGCCCTGGGCGCCTCCGAAATCATCCTGACCCACGTGATCACCGTTCTCTTCCTGGGGGGTCTGGAGGGCGCCATCCGGGCCGAGGCCCGGCCGAAATTGGAGGCCCAAAAGGCCAAGCTGGAGGCTCAGGGTTTTAAGGTGGGCATTGAGACCCCCACCGGCCTGCCCGCGCAGTCCCTCAATGAAGTTGCCCGCTGCTCCGGCGCCGACCTCATCGTCGTTGGCTCCCACGGCAAGTCCGTGTGGCGGGAAGCGGTCCTGGGCTGCGTCACCTGCGCGGTGGTGCATCACGCCCGCTATCCCACCCTGCTGCTTAACGTGGCTTTGAAAAAAGAGATGGCCGCAGGCACCTGCCGCCTGCAAGCCACTCAACTGCTCCAACACGTCCTGTTTCCCACGGATTTCTCCGAAATTTCGGAGAGAGCGGCTGATTACTTGGAATATCTGGCTCCCAAGGGGCTGGCCCAAGCCACGGTCCTGAGCGCCCTGGACGTGCCGGGGGGTGAGGCCTACCCCCCGGGATTCCAGGAGATGGCGGAGGCCAAGACCCGGGCGTCCCTGGGGGCTACGGCGGAGCGCCTGCGCCGGGCCGGAGTCTCCCAGGTCCACAGCCATTTCGATCCGGGCCATCCCCTGCCCGCCATTCTCCAGGTCTTGGAAGTCCAGGACATCTCCCTGATCGTCATGGGCACCCAGGGGAAAGGCTTCATCCAGGAACT
>DYJG01000026.1 GCA_020723225.1 Desulfobacca acetoxidans
GGGAGAAAAATTACGCAGTCTTCATCCGGGAGTCCCGGGGCCAGGAAATCGCCGCAGCCTGCGGCCATTTGGCGGGGGAGAACGGGGAAGCAGTGGCCAGTGGCCAGTGGTCAGTGATCAGTGGTCAGTGGTCAGTAAAGAACACGGGATTATAAAAAAGCGGGCACAATGGCCCGCTTTATAGCTTTAGATTATATTTTAATTTAAAAACTGACTACTAACCACTGCCTCTAATGAATCCGTTTATACGGATCATCCGGGGCCCCGGCGCCCTCCGGGCGCTCCACCGCCATCCGGTAAGCCAGTTTGCCGATCCCCTCCAGGCGCCCCTGTTTAAAGACCAGGGGGGTATAACCGTTGCGCACGGTGTTCCCCCCTTCGTAATCCATGGAATGGGTCAGGTAAAAATAAAAGACGTAGCGCCCGCCCCGGTAATCCCCTGATTCCTTAATGCCGGGAGCGCCCATGATGCCTTCCACTTCGGAGATGGACATGCCCAACTGCAATTCCTGCAGTTTCATATAAGAAGACCACATCGGTTTCTCGAATCGGGGGAAGAGCACCGTATCGCAGCCCACCACCAACAATCCCAGCACCAAAACCATCCGCAGCCAAACCATGAAGACCCCCCACTTGAATGCCCACAATATAGTCACCAGCCAAGGATCAGTCAATAAAAAGACACGGGTGCGGAAATATTGACGGGTTTTTCCGGCAGGGCCGGATGGGAGAACAGGAGGCAAAAATTAAACAAGGAGGGTGGATTGGCATCCGCCCTCCTTGATTCTTGGCGAACTTCTGGATCCCTTGCGCCACTCCGGCAACATCTGCCGACGGCGGCAATTATTGCCCGCTAAAGGGAAAAATTTGCCGGTAACCTGCCACGCGGTTTCTTACATAGCCTGTTCCAGGGGCTCCTCGTAAGGAATCGGATCGTTGGTGGCCCGCTCCCGATAAAAGAGTTTCAGGCGCTTGCGGATACTGCTCCCTTCGTTGCCCATCTGGGACAGGATATGTTCCGTCAGAGGAGTCAACTCCTCATGAGCCATTACCATGGTGCGTTTATTCCGCTTCATTCCCGTCCCCTCCAAATGAATTTTCCTTGAATTTCATTCAAGATTAATGCCAAGTCTTCGAATATTTATCCAAGGGGGAAGAATGAAGATGAATTCTTGTTCCGGAAAGTTCAAAGTTCACGGCTCAAAGTTCAAAGTTCTTGGAGGCTGCGCCTTATGCCGAATTGCGGTCAAACAGGTATTTGTTGTGGCGAACCTTGTGTTCGCCCAGATGCATTCGGGGCGAACACAAGGTTCGCCCCTACGGTTGACACCTTTTTTACTGAAACTCGCGATTATGCCAATTGCAGAAAATTCCTTATGAATTGGCGGAAGAGCCGGCCCATGGTTACTTCGATGGCCAGCGCGGTGTGGAGCATCGTCTGGGGGTCGGCGCCGCTGCCGTCCAGGGCCCAGGGGCCGTCATACTCCAGCCATTTCCGGACATCACCGGCCCCGGCGTGATTGTCATACTGCAGCCCCACCACCTTGGGGTTGTCCGCCAGCCCCAGGGCTTCCACCGGCGCCCCGGGGGAATGCGCCAAAATTTCCACCCCCGGCGGCAGGGGCGGCAACACTCCCTGGCCGTGCCATTTGAACAGATCCAGGGAAGCCGGCAAACCCTGGAACACAGGGTGGGCCTTGCCCGCGGGGGTCAGCTCCCCGGTGATGAACCCTATGGATTTCTTGGGCAGAGGCCCCACCTGGCAGCCCAGCACGTGTCCCAGCAGTTGGTGGCCCAGGCAGAACCCGAGATATGCCTTGCCTCCGGCGATTACCTCCCGGATGGCCTTTTTCAACGGGCGCAAGTAGGGAAACTGCTCCTCTTCATCCACATTGGGGGAGCCCCCCAAAATGATCATACCGGTAAATGGGTCCAGAGAAGGCACTGGTTCATGCCAGGCCTCCAGGAGCCGGTAACTCACCTCGCCATCGCGCAGTGCCGTCAGCAGATGCGCGCCCGGCCCTTCCCAATCCATGTGCTGGACGATGAGAAAATTTTGTCCTTTCGCCATTGCCACCTCCAAATATTGCGTCTTGCTTTGCGACTTTGCGCTTTTGCGTGAGGTCTATCTTTTCTGGATAAGTATGCTAAATTTACGGGACTAAAGGAAGGAACACTGATGCCCTTTGATTTGGAACAACCCGGCGGCCTCCCCTGCTACCGCTCCCCCCTCCTGGCCGCGTTTCCGGAAGTAGTCCACGGCTTTTTCACCCGCCTGGGGGGAGTGAGTCCCGGGCCTTACCGGTGCCTCAACCTGAGCTTCGGGGTGGGAGACCAGGGCCCCCTGGTAGTCCGCAACCGCGAACTGGTGCGGCTGGCATTGGGGCTTACGGGCCTGGCCGGCGCCACCCAGGTCCACGGCTGCCGGGAATCCCTGGTCACCACGGCCAACGCCGTTCCTGACGGGGAGATTCCGGACGCGGATATCCTCATCACCCGGCAACCGGGCCTGGGCCTCCTCATCAAACAGGCGGATTGCCAGGCGGTGATGCTCTACGACCCGGTGCGCCGGGTGGCGGCCAATATTCATTGCGGCTGGCGGGGCCAGGTTGCCGGCGTTCTCGGGGAGGCGGTAAGCCGATTGCGGGAACAGTTCGACTGCCGGCCGGAAGACCTGGTGGCAGCCCTGGGGCCCAGCCTGGGACTCTGTTGCGCGGAATTCCGCCATTACCGCCGGGAATTTCCCGCAGAACTGTGGCCTTACCAAGTGCGGCCCGACTATTTCGACCTCTGGGCCTTAAGCCGGGACCAACTCCTGGCTGCAGGGCTGAAATCCCAACGTATCGATATTGCCGGCATCTGCACCCGGTGCCGGCAGGATGAGTTCTTCTCCTACCGGCGGGACCGCATCACCGGCCGCCAGGGCGCGATTATCGGGCTTCGCCCGATCTGAGTAAGCAGTAAGCAGTATGCAGTAAAAAAAGCCTGGTAGAACTTTTCCCTACTGCTCACTGCTCACTGCTACTGGCCTTGGGGAGATGACCCCTTAAAGAACTTTTCCTTTACGTCGTTGTATAGCTTTTTCGCGCTTTCCACTGCCTGTTCCACCTGGCGGGGATATTTATAGCCCACAAACACTCCCGCCGCGAATCCCAAAATCACCAGAAGCATATCTCTTATCCTCTCTGCATGATGTTATTGTTTAAACTCGCGTCAATCCCGGCTGCCCAGGGCCTCCCGGGCCAGGCTGCCCACGGTGGTGCGCCCCAGTTGCCCCCGGTCGTACAGCTCCACCGGCCCCTCATCCTCCGCCAGGCCGGAAAGGGCTTCAGCCAGACCCGGCGGCTTCACCCGGCCCAGGCACCAAGCCGCCAGCCCCCGCATCTGGGGGTCCGGGTCCGTCAGGAAATCGAACACCAGGGGTATGGCTTCATCAAGGGCCTGGGGGTGGACCTCCCACAGCCGCCCCAAGCCCCAGAGCATGGTCATCCGGGCAAACGGATTTTGCAAAAAGCCGTAAAACATGGGGAGAATCTCTTCCACCAGGGGCAGGTGGCGGCGTCCGATCTCTCCCAGGGCGGCCGCGGCCAGCCAGCCGAAACTGCCCGAGTCTTCGTTCAACTGCCAAAGCAGCCGGTTGATGTGCTTCCGCACCTGCTCCGGCTGCGCCGCGGCCACGTAACCCATGCCTTCCACCGCCCGCCAGTGCAGCAAGCTCGTGGGATCAAACAGGAAGTTCATGAGTTGCCCGGCAACCCCTGCTTCCTGTCCGGCGAGAGCCGCCAAGGCCGGAAAATCCCCGGCCTGCAGCAAGGACACGATTTGCTCCCGGAGAGCGTGACGAGCGGATTTGGCACTCATAATGGGGGAGGGCCGGGGACTACAGATCCATTTTTGACGCGGCGGTCACGTATCCGCGGCCCCAAGGGCCGAATTCCCGCCGCAAAAACTGGCTGATTATCATGACAAAGGGCTAAAATCCCCTGGCTTTCCCCTGAAAACTCCTTACCTGCAAGATTAGAAGGGAATATCGTCTTCCGGGACGCCCCCGGGCGGCGGGCCGAAAGGCGGTTCCGGCTCCTGCACCCGGTTGCCCACAAGTCCCAGCATCTGCATGGTATTGGCAATGATATCGGTGGTGTAGTGCTTCACCCCGTCTTTTTCATAGGACCCGTATTCCAGCCGGCCCTCGATATATACCTGTTTTCCCTTGGCGAGATATTGACCGCAGATCTCCGCCAGCTTGCCCCAAGCCGTGATCCGATGCCAGTCGGTGCGCTCCTGCACGTTGCCCTGGCGGTCTTTAAATCTCTCGGTGGTTGCTATTCTGAACTTGCAGACCGCGGTGCCGCCCGCGGTATAGCGCATCTCCGGGTCAGCCCCCAGATTCCCCACCAGAATAACCTTATTGACCCCGGCCATGGCCCCTCCTTGCTGGTCCTTCGGGCGTTATCATCCTCTATCACAGAATGGTTATAGGGAGCAAGGATTAATGATCGTTTTCCGTTTTGCGTTTTTCGTTTTCCGTTTTGGAAGATTTGTGCAAGGGGCTTATTTTACATAATAAGATTTGATAGATAGAGAACTGCTTGAGGAATTTCTTTGCAAATTCTCTTTAGCTGAAAGCTGAAAGCTGATAGCTGACAGCTTCTTTGCTGACTGCTTCTCATCTCCCCCAATCCAGCAGCCGCAGTTCCGGGTGCAGCCGCCCCTGGAAAAAAGAGAAGCGGGGGCTGAAGGCCACCTCCAGAGGCCCGGCCAGGGGATGGGCCCCGGCCATGTCAAAGGCGATGGCCTCCATGAGACACCCGTTCTGGGCCAATTGCACCTTCAGATGACGCTCCCCCACGATCCGGGAGCTGAGGCACTCCACCCCGGCGCAGGCCAGCACCGGCTCCGGGTTCCCGGGTCCGAAGGGGCGCAGCCGCTCCAGTTGCCGGTAAAACAGGGCGTCCAACTCCTCCAACTGCACCTGGGCGTCCACCTTCAAGGTGGGCTTAAGATGCTCCGGCCCCACCTGCCGGATAAAGGCTTCCTCCAGGGCCTCCTGCAGGGCCTCCACGTCCCCGGCCGCCACTTCGAAACCGGCCGCGGCCTGGTGGCCCCCGAATCTGGCCAAAACCCTTTCACAGGCCGTCAGTCCCCGGAAGAGATGGAATCCTTCGACGCTCCGGGCCGACCCCCGGCCCCGGCCCTCTTCCAGGCTCACCAGGGCCACCGGCCGGTGGTATTCCTCGGCCAGCCGGGCGGCCACAATGCCCAGGACCCCGGGATGCCAGCCCTCCCCGGCCAGGACCCAGACCCGCCGGGGGCCCAGATTTCTTTTTTCCGCCAGTTCCAATGCTTGGCGCCGGACCTGCTCTTCCAGCCCCTGGCGCTGCCGGTTCAGGTCGCTGAGGTACCGGGCCTGATTGCGGGCCTGGGCCAGGTCCCGGCTGAGCAGCAGTTCCAGCGCGCCCCTGGCTTGCCCCAGACGCCCCGCGGCGTTCAGCCGGGGCGCCAGGCGGAAGACCGCGTCCCGGTAGGAGACGGGTTTCCCCTCCAGGCCCGCCACTTCCTTCAAAGCTACCAACCCGGGGCGGCGGCTTTCTTCCAGGACCTTGAGCCCCTCCCGCACCAGGATGCGGTTTTCCCCCTGCATGGGGGCCACGTCCGCGGCGGTGCCCAGGGCCACCAGATCCAGGTAGGAGCGCAAGTTGGGCTCCGGGTGCTTCCGAAACCAGCCGCTCTCCCTTAAATTTGCCCGCACCCCCAAGGCCAGGAGCAGGGCCACCCCCACCCCGGCCAGGTCCGCAAAGGGATAATCCTCCCCGCCCCGCTTGGGATTCACCACCGCCAGGGCCGGGGGCAGCTCCGGGGGCAGTTCGTGGTGGTCGGTGACGATCACCTCCAGCCCCTGGTTCATGGCCCAGGCCACCTCAGCCGCGTCGCTGACGCCGCAGTCCACGGTGACCAGCAACTTGGATTGGCGAGCCAATTCCTGAAGCGCGGGCAGTTTCAGGCCATAGCCCTCCCGGAGGCGGTCGGGAATATAGGTGAGGCAGGGCAGACCCAGTTCCCCCAAAAAGTCATGGAGCAGGCAGGTGGAGGTGAGGCCGTCCACGTCGTAATCTCCGTAGACCACCACCTTCTCCCCCCGGCGCACCGCCTCGGCCAGCCGCGCCGCGGCCTTCTCCAGATCGGGCAGTCCGAAGGGAGGCCGCAGCTTCTCCAGGCCGGGATCCAGAAAGGCCGTGATATCCTGGGCCTCAATGAGGCCCCGGTTGAGCAGAATCCGGGCCACCAGGCGCGGCACCCCATGCCGGGCGCTCAGCTCCTTAATCAATTCCGGTTGTTCCGGATAGGTCCGCCAGACTTTTTTGCGTCGCATATTTTTCATTTCTCACGCAAAGGCGCAAAGACGCAAAAAATCTATTAATGCCTTTGAGCCTTGGCGTCTTTTCGTCTTTGCGTAAGATATTTTTTTCACTCCACCGTCTCCCCCGGCTTCAAGGCGATAACCTCGATACCCAGCCCCTTGATAAGCTCCCGCAGTTCCTCCGGCGTACCCGTGAGCACCGGGAAGGTGCCGTAGTGCATGGGGATGACCCATTTTGGTTTTAACAGCTTGCAAGCCATAGCCGCCTCCGCCGGGTTCATGACGTAGTGGCTGCCGATGGGCAGCATCGCCAGTTCCGGCTGATACAATTCCCGAATGAGCTCCATGTCCTTGAAGACCGCGGTATCCCCCGCGTGGTAGGCGGTGAAGCCGTTGGGGAACTTGATCACGAACCCCCCGGGGTCGCCCGCGGCGATGAGTTTCCCCCCTTCGTCCACCGCCGAGGAGTGGATGGCGTTGGTCATGGTGATCTCCAGGCCGTGGAAGGGCACCGTGCCCCCCTTGTTCATGCCGATGACCCGGGGCGCACCCTGGTTGGCCAGGATCACTGAAAGCTCGTGAATAGCCACCACCGGGGCCCCGGTCTTCTTGGCCAGGGGCACCGTCTCCCCCACGTGGTCGCCGTGGCCGTGGGTCAGCAGGATGAGGTCCACCTTGCCCACCTGATCCAGCGGCGTATTGAGCAAAGGATTGCTGAGCCAGGGGTCGATGACCACGCTCACTTTTCCATCCGAGAGTTTGAAGGCCGAGTGCCCGTAAAAAGTAACGCTCACCCCCCGGCCGATGTTTGCTGGAGACATGTCATCCTCCCTTAAAAAATAGTTCCGAGTTCCCAGTTCCCAGTTCCCAGTTCCGGGTTCTGGGTTCTGGGTTCTGGGTTCTGGGTTTTTGTCTGGCAACGCTATAAATCTCGTTCCCAAGTTATACTTGGGAACGCAGGTAGAAGGGAAGCTAAGCTTCCCCTCTATCTTCATTCCCAAGCCAAGCTTGGAAACGAGAGGAATGAAATTACGACGGCTGAATTATCCGTAACGCAAGGCTCCCCTGTGGAGCGATTTATTTTACCGAAAACCGAAAACTGAAAACCGAAAACCGTCTTTTAATGCAGTATCTCCTCCAACGCCTCCAAATTCTTCCGCATGCCGATCAGGATCAAGGTATCCCCCGCCAGCACCGTGGTCTCCGGCGTGGGGTTGAAGAGCATCTCTCCGTCGGCCCGTTTGATGGCCACCACGATGAGTTCGTATTGCTGGCGGATGCCCGAGTTTTTCAGCGGCTGGCCGATCATGGCGGAAGCCTCCCCCACCCTGATCTCCTCCATGCTCCACTCCACCCCTTCGTGCATGGCCAGTTCCATGAAGGTGGTCACCGTGGGCCTGAGGATGGTGTGGGCCATCTTCCGGCCCCCCATTTCGTAGGGAGACTCCACCTTGTCGGCCCCGGCCCGGATCAGTTTCCGCTCCGCGCCCGGCTCCTCCCCCCGGGCGACGATGAAGAGCGCCGGGTTGAGGCTCCGGGCGGTGAGGACGATATAGACGTTGGATGCGTCGGAATGGACCACGGACACCAACCCTCGGGCTCGCTCGATGCCCGCTTCCAGCAGGGTTTCTTCCTTGGTAGCGTCCCCTGCCACGTAAAAATAACCGGACTCCGCCAATCTGGAAATGGTTTCCGTCTTATTATCAATGATTACCAGGGGGACGCCCCGATCTTGCAGTTGCCGGGCGATGATTTCGCCGATGCGCCCGAACCCGCAGATGATGTAGTGGCCGCTCAGTTTCTTGATCTTTTGCAGCAATTTTCGCTTCCCCAAGGCCTCGGCGATTTCTCCTTCCACCACCACCCGGGCCAGAGAGGTGACGATGTAGAACAACACCCCCATCCCCGAGAGGATCAGGATCATGTTGTAGACCTGGCCGACCCGGGACAGGGGGTGCACTTCCCGGTAGCCCACGGTGGCCAGGGTGGTCACCGTCATATACAGGGAGTCAAAGAAGGGCCAGCCTTCCAGCCAGACATAGCCCAGACTCCCCAAAACCAGGATGGCCACCAGACTGCCGGTCAGTTGGATGATTTTGCGTAAAGTCAGCATAGCCGGCCGTTGGCTGGTCTTCGGTCTTCGGTCTTCGGTCTTCGGTTAAAAAAAACAGTCCATACCATCAAATCATTCATGAGGCCGCAACTTGCTCCTCGTTCCCAAGCTCCGCTTGGGAACGCACTTGCCCCCCAAGCTCTGCCATGGAAGTGTTAAGCGGTAGTACAGGCTTTCAAGCCTGTACGGATTACCAAGGCGGGCGAGACGCCCGCCCTACGCGCTTTTCATGGTTTACGGGTGAGCCAAAGGCTCATGTTCAACTGCTTGGGCAACGCCCGCCCCGGCAGTGGCGGTTAATCTTCCCCCTAACGCCAAGCCAAGCTTTTCCCCCACCTGGATTCCCAAGCTCAGCTTGGGAACCAGAAGCAAACCCTCGGCGCCAAAACTTTGAACTTCGAACCTTAAACCTTGAACTGCTGGCCTTATTCTCCCTGCAATATGGCCTCGGCCACATACGCGTCCGTAATCAGCACATTAAAGTATTTCCCTTTCAGACACGCCCGGATGGCTTCGGTTTTCTCCAGGCCTCCGGCCACTGCGATCACGTAGCGGTCGGCCATCCCGGCGCGCTCTCTCAAGTCCAGGGCGCCCACGCCGATGACCCGCCGGGTCAGGGCCGCCAGTTCCGGGTCCGTGTAATCGGTGAGAGGCTCGCCCTGGGCGTTGACGGGGGTATGGTTGATCTCCCCCACCACCCCTTTGCGCGCCAGGTCCTCCGCGGTCAGCCCCAGCTCCTGGGTGGCCAGGGCCCGGAAGCCCAACAGGGGGCCGAGAAGGAAACCGATCCCCAAGACCATGATGTCCACGTTCCAGATGTCCCGGTAAATCTTCAGGAGTTCCGGGTTGGCCTCCAGCCGCTTCTCATATTCCTCCTTGGAACTCACCGGCATGGAGGGAAGGATGAAGGCCTTGGCGTCCGGGTATTTGGTGGACATCATCCCCACCAGGGCATTGGCGGTCAGTCCCGGCATGGTGAGGATGGGGGTCATGGTCAGGGGATAGAGGTTGAGGCCGGTGAGGCGCTCCGCCTCCAGATAATTGACCAGGTGATAGATGGTCTTGCCGCCGGAAAGCCCGATCCTGGCGCCCTTGGGGGTGATCTCCTCCAGGTAGTACGCAGCCTCCCGGGCCACGGTCTTCTGGACGGAATCCATGTCCGGCATACCCGGCACCACCACCCGCAGTTCCCGGAGGTGGGGGTAGCTCTCCTTGAGTCGGTCTTCCAGGTCGCTTCTCCGGGGAATGGCCGACTTCTCGAAGATAAAGGCCATGACCTGGGGCAGGGTGGTGTATTCCATTTCATGGAGGCCCAGGCGGTGGGGCTCGAAGGGGCCGTGGCGCCGCATGTAGTTGGCGATGCAGTTGGCCTGCTTCCGGGCCTCATCGAAGGATACGTCCTCAAAGAGGTCCACCGGGCCGATGAGCTTGCCATGGCTGATCTGGTAGCCCGCGGCAATGATCCGGGGGGGCCCGTCGAAACGGGTGGGCCGGGCGTCCTTGAAACTCACGGGCATCAGCGGCCCGTTATGGGACCCCCGCATCCAGCCTTCCACCAGGTGGGGAAACGCAAAAGGCTCCAGCACCTCCCCCACCGCCGGAAAGCCGCTTTGTGAGCGGATGATCATCACCGGGTCGTCCTTCCCCACGTAGCGGCCGGCGATCAGCCCCAATCTCTGGACCGACGCGGCCGCGGCCACCTCGCCGTCCTTCTTGCGGTAGATATTGGCGATGACGTACCGGCCGGTGGCGCCGATGAGCACCAGCAGGTCGTACATGTCCTCCGGGCAGGAGAGCATCCATTCCTTGTGTTCCATGACGTCCAGCACCCGGAAGCGGAAACCCCGGTGCATGGCCGGATCGATGACCAGGCCCGCGGTGCAGAAGGGGTCCGCGAACATGCGGAAGAGCGGCATGTTGAAGGCGCCGGGGGAGGTCTTGTCCGCCATGAAGATGATCACCGGATCGCTGGGGCGCTCCACAAAGGTGATTTCCGCCACCCCGGGGCCCATGCCCTTGACGTTCCCGGAAAAGGTGTCCGCCAGGAGGTCCTGGCCCGCGCCGTAAAGCTTCAGGCGCTTGGCCAGATCGGTGAGCTTGAGGAAGGTGTCCCAGGCGAACTTATGGACCTTTTCATCCTCCTCGCCGTGGCGGTGGGTCATGATCAACTCGATATCATCGCCCACGTGCAAGACTTGAGCATCCACCAGGAAGCCCTTGGCCACCTCTTCCTTGAGACATTCGGCAGCCAGGGCCAACATCTCCGGGTGGGAAGTGCTGTGTCCCACCCAACCGCCTACGTCCGCTTTGATTACCGACAGGGTGATCTTCTCCGCAATGCCCATGAAAATCCTCCTTTTTCCCCCGTAGGTTAATTTCCTTTGGCAGAGGTTGGATGATTATGGTAATGAGAGGACCATGTGGTTTTCCAAGCACGTCAAATTGGGACTTTGCCTGGCCCTGTTAATGGTTGGCGGCGGCAGTTGCCAGCCGCGGCCCCTGCCGCCGGTCTCCGGGGCCGCCTTGCAGCCGGGGCGGTTTCTGGAGGGTTTTTATATCGCCCCGGATTTCGCCCCGGCTAAGGCCGCCTATGACCTGGAGCCGTTCACCGTGGAACAGGCCCGAGAGGTGGACCCGGATGAATTCAAGGCCCTCCTTAATGAGGAACTGGCCCGGGCCTGGGAGGCAGGCGGCCTGAAGGTGAAAGGTTCCCAGGGAGCCTGCCGCGTCTCCGGCGCGGTCAAGGAGGTGCGGCTCAAAGGAACCCATCTCCGGTTTTTCACGGGCAGGATCGCCGTCGACCTGGACGTTAGCGGCGCCTTTACCCAAGAAGGCCGCACCGTCTTTGCCTTCAGCGACCGGGTGCGCCTTTCCTCACCCATCAACCCCGGCCCGCCGGCTCCCAAGGAACGGGAACTGCTGCTCAGGCAGGCGGCCCGGACTTTTGTGAACCACCTGCTCACTGAACTCCTCCTTTACCGCCCTTCCGGTCCGGAAGAGGAGGGATAAAGGTTGGCAAACACCCGGACGATGAGCCTGGGCCTTTCCTTGGAAGAAGTGAGAAGTTCCACCACGCCGCCGTAGTGCCCGGCGTCCCGGCGGAGGTTCTTGACTTCCAGGACATAAATCTTGCCCGGTTCTTCGGTCTTCAGGTTGGCTTCAATCATCCCCGGAATGCCGTTCACCACCTGCTTAATCTCCCACGGACCGGATTGGTGGGAGATAAAGCGGACCTCGCCCTTAAGATCGTCATCAACCTTTCCCCGGAGACGCACAATGTGGCTGGGCTGAATCTCGATGATGGGCTGCACGTAACCCTTCACGGTCAGCACCAGCTCCGGCCGGGCCGGGTCATTGAACTTGACCGTGGTTTTTTTGAGAAAATCCCGGAGCACCGAAAAAGGTTTGATGGTCAGGGTGATTTCCCCCCGGCCCCCCGGGGGGATGGTCCCGTCATAGTTGGCCACGGTGCAGGCGCAATCCGGATCCACCTCCTCCACCTTCAGGGGCGAGTTCCCTTCGTTCTTGATCACGAAGGTATGGGCCAGGGCCTTGTCTTCAAAGACCTTGCCGAAATCCTTGGAAGTTTCGGACACAGCCACTCGGGGCGCGGCCGCGGCCGCGGACCCCAAAAACAGGAGCACTCCGGCAACAAAAATAAATCCAGCCAATAACCGAGTTACGTCCCGAACCTGGGCCGGGAGCCTCAAAAAACGCGTAATCCACATAAATTCAGGCCAACCTCACGCAAAGACGCAACGCCACAAAATTTTTAGCATACCTTTGTGCCTTTGCGTCTTTGTGGTTAAAATTAATTTAGCCATACATCTCCGAATCGCAATGCCATCCGGACCTTCAATCTATCTTACCATAAAGATTTGCCTGTGATGGGCAAAAGTTTTAATATAATGCAACGCTGATGGAGTGAGCGGTGAGCAGTGAGCAGTAAGCAGAAAAAACCGGCCTAATCTAAAGGCTTCCTGCATAATTTTGCACTTTGAATTTGAGAACTCTGCGAAAGCCACTCTTCTGTCATTCTGAACGGAGCGAAGCGGAGTGAAGAAT
>DYJG01000664.1 GCA_020723225.1 Desulfobacca acetoxidans
CCGGGGAAGTAAAAATCTTTTTGAAAACTGTGGCGGAACTCGCGGAAAATCTATTCATCTATTATTGCTATAAACTACCGGATAATTGTCCTGAATGCGGCCGCCCGGGGCTCTGTCGAGCCGGTGCGGTCAGTCTGTTCAGCAGCAGGTTTGACAAGGTAACCCATGAAATTACCACCTGCCTGCAATGCAAGTATAAAGATTTAACTACGGTTTTGACTTGCGAGAAGTTATAGCATACTACCGCTCCTCCCCCAACCTCTCCCTCTCCACCTGGGCAACAGCCTGCAATTTCCTCACCTCCCTTAACTCCTCCTCCGTATAAAGGAGCCGCGGGGGCGGGGTCTGGCCGGTCTCTGCGCCCTCGCGGGTGAGGGCGGCCATTTCGTAGAATTCTTCCGACGCCAGGTCCCGGCCGCCCAGGCCGCCGATGAAGCTGGTGAGGATGGGCGCGTCTTTTTGGCCGTAGAGGGCCGAGGCCAGTTCCGCGAACAGCACCCCGCCTTTGCCCAGGGAGAGGTTCTGGTCGATGACCGCCGCGCCTTTTTTGCCCGCGAGCAGCTCCCGGAGCCGGGTCTCCGGGAAGGGCCGGAGCAGCCGGGGCCGGAGGAGGCCGATTTTTTGTCCCGCCAGCCTAAGGCGGTCCACCGCTTCCTTGGCCTTGGTGGCATAGGAGCCCAGCATCACGAAGACAAATTCCGCGTCATCGTTGCGGTAAGCCTCCACCGAGTCGTGGCGCCGCCCGAATTTTTCAGAGAATTCCCCGGCCAGTTCGTCGTAGACCGCCAGGCCGTTTAAGGCCGCCAGGTGCATCTCGTAGCGGAAATAGGAATAAGGCGTGCCCCCGAGCACCGCCACCGCCTGGCTCACCGGCGCGCTGGCCCGGAATTTGATGGGGCCGGGATCGAAAACGCCCACAAAGCCCCGGACCAGGTCGGCGTCGAGCAGCTCCACCGGCTCCCGGGTGAAGGAGAGGTAAAATCCGTCCATATTGACGATCACAGGCAGGCGCACCCGCTTATCTTCGGCCAGGCGGAAGGCCAGGAGCACGCTGTCCAACACCTCCTGGCAGGTGGCGCAGTGAATCTGCAGGAAGCCCGTGTCCCGGGCCGCGAGGACGTCGTTGTGGTCGGGCTCCAGGGTGATGGGCGCGGACAGCCCCCGGGAGACGTTCACCAGCACGAAGGGCGCGCGCCAGCCCGCCACCGCATAGAGCATCTCCATGGCATAGAGCAGCCCCTGGCTGGAGGTGGCGGTGAAGACCCGAACCCCGGTGGCGGCCGCGGCCCCCGCGGCGGTCATCATGGAGTGCTCGGACTCCAGCGTCACCAGGCGGCAGTCCAAGGCCCCGGTGTCCGCCCAGTGGGCCAGGGTTTCGATGATCTCGGTCTGGGGGGTGATGGGAAAGGCCGGCACGTAGTCCACCCCGGCCAGCCGTGCGCCCCAGGCCGCGGCGGCATTGCCGGTCATAAGCATCCGGGTCATGGCGGGGTCTCCTGTTAAGTTAGTTGCCAGTTGCCAGTTGTTTCAGTAACAATGTCAGTAATAAGTAATAAGTAATAAGTAATAAGCTTTTATCATTTTACTTATTACTTATCACTTATTACTTATCACTTCCTTCCCCTCTTC
>DYJG01000665.1 GCA_020723225.1 Desulfobacca acetoxidans
GGTTGAAAATTGGTTTGCGAAGGTGCCCTTCGGAAATAATATCCAAAGAGGTTTCTCTTGTTTTGTGATTCTATCGTCTTAAACGCAGGATAACATGAATTATTCTTTCAAACTAAAGGTCTTTTGAAAGCTTTGCAGGCGCCTCTCCCTTGGTTCGTAGATTCTTACGGGGTGATGGTCTAAGAACCCCAGGCAAGCACCGCCCGGTAGTGGTGTGATAGGGGAAGGCCGAGGCATTATGAACATACCACCGACGGGCGTGGTAAGAAACCCTTGCTCCCCCTTTGATCAGACCTTGGCGTCTTGGCGCGAGGCTATCTTCTCAAGCAAATGGAGGGGGAGCCTTAACTTTCAAACTTCTCGTCAAAGACTTTCATGGCGCAGAATTTGCCGCACATGGTGCATTGGTCTTCCTGGGCCCGGCTCAGGTCCCGGTAGCGCTTCGCCTTGTCCGGGTTGATGGAGAGCCTGATCTGGGTGGGCCAGTCCAGGGCCCGGCGGGCTTTGGACATGGACAGATCCCAATCTGCGGCGCCGGGAATGCCGTTGGCGATGTCCGCGGCGTGGGCGGCGATGCGGGAGGCCACCACCCCGTCGATGACGTCTTCCACCTCCGGCAGCTTCAGGTGTTCCGCGGGGGTGACGTAGCAGAGGAAGGAGGCCCCTTCGGTGGCGGCCAGGGCGCCGCCGATGGCCCCGGCGATGTGGTCGTAGCCGGAGGCCACGTCCGTGACCAGGGGGCCGAGGACGTAAAAGGGGGCGCTATGGCAGTATTTTTGCTGGAGACGCACGTTTTTCCTGATGGCCTGCAAAGGCAGGTGCCCCGGGCCTTCCACCATCACCTGAACGCCTTTCGCCCAGGCCCGCCTGGTCAACTCTCCCAGGATTTTCAGCTCATGCAACTGGGCCCGGTCCGTGGCGTCGGCCAGGCACCCGGGGCGCAGGCCGTCCCCCAGGGACAGGGTGACGTCGTGGGTCCGGGCGATTTCCAGCAAACGGTCATACTGCTCATATAAGGGATTTTCCCGCTGATGGCGGCGCATCCAAGCGGACAGAAAAGCCCCGCCCCGGGAGACCACGCCGGTGACCCTTTTGGCCAGCAAAGGCAGCGCCTTCCGGGTGACGCCGCAGTGGACGGTGACGAAGTCCACCCCCTGTTTGGCGTGGTGCTCCACCATCTCCAGGAACCAGCCGCCTTGGACTTCGTCCAGGCTCCGGGCCTCGGTCATCACCTGGTAGATGGGCACGGTGCCGAAGGGCGCGGGGCACTGGCTAAGGAGCGCGGTGCGCAGCGCGTCCAGGTCGCCGCCGGTGGAGAGATCCATCACCGCGTCCGCGCCGTAGCGCAGGGCCGCGGCCAGCTTGGCCTGTTCTTTTTCCAGGCTGACGTCGTGGGGGGAGGTGCCGATATTGGCGTTGATCTTCACCCGCACACCTTTGCCGATGGCGGCGGGGTCGAGATTAGCATGTCCGGGGTTGGCGGGCACCACCAAAGTGCCTTGGGCCAGGCCCAGGCGGATGGCCTCCGGGGCCAGCCCTTCTTTTTGGGCCGCCCGGGTCATGGCCTGGGTGATCTTGCCCGCCAGGGCTGCTGCGCGTTGGGTCATAATGGAATTATTTTCC
>DYJG01000666.1 GCA_020723225.1 Desulfobacca acetoxidans
CCTCGGGAATCCCGGTGAAGAGGTTGTTTACCCGCGGTTGGCGCAATTATGCCCCGTAGGGTGCGTCTCACGCATCATTAATAATGTTTCGTAAATGGCGGCCCGTTATTGGCGCGTAAGACGCGCCCTACTCCACACACCGCCCCACTTCCCCCCAAAGCAGATTTCCCGCTGCATCCAGGCGCATCTGCAGGATAAAGGGAAAAGCCCGTCCCGGCACGGTGAAGCGCAGGTCGGCCCATTCCAGGAGACATCCATCTTTTTTCGGGTCCGCCCGGGTCAGCAGGGGGAAACGGGCGAAATCCAGATATTGGTCCAGCAACCGCTGCGCCTCCGGTCCCAGGCCGGGCCGCGGGGCCGCGGCCCCTCGCCATTCCTGAATTATCAAACTCTCCGGTGGCCGGTAATCCCCCGCGGG
This sequence comes from Desulfobacca acetoxidans, assembly GCA_020723225.1. Taxonomy (GTDB): domain Bacteria; phylum Desulfobacterota; class Desulfobaccia; order Desulfobaccales; family 0-14-0-80-60-11; genus SURF-52. Next base: position 419 of record DYJG01000666.1, read on the forward strand.
CGCCCGGGAGCAAGACGTGGCGGCCGCGACCGTTTCGACCTCTTTTATCTCTCCCTGGAAGTTGTCCCAGGACCAGTAAGGCAACTGCACCAGGGCTTGCTTGATTTCCCCGGCGCCGGCGGCAAAGAGCAGCCAGCGCCGGCAGGAGAAGGGCTGGGGCAGCGCGGCCACCGTGGCTCCCTCGGAAGCCTCTTTCTGAAACACCTGCCGGGCCAGATTCAGGGCCTGATGTTGGAAGTGGCCGCAAGTCAGGAAATAAACCCCGGCCCCCGCCAGGCAGACGGCCCCCAGGCGGCGGCCCCATTCCGGGGAGACCAGGGCCGCCAGGCCGCCGGCCAGCAGCATCAAGGTGAGGTAGGGATCAATGATAAAGAGCCAGTCCAGGGCATATTTTCCCTGGGAAATGGGGCTGAAAAGCTGGGTGCCGTAAGAGGTGGCCCAATCCAGGAGTAGATGCACGGCCACCACCGCCAGTCCCAGATACAGCAAAGGCCAAAACCACCTGGGCCCGCCCAGGACCCGGCCCACACCGGCGCCCAAAAGGGCCCACAGGGGCAGGGCCGCCAGGGAATGGGTAAAGGCCCGGTGGTAGCGCAGATAGTCCCACCGGCTGCTGAACCCCATGACATAATCGGTATCCGGCAGCACGGCCAGGATTACCCCGGCCAACGCGGCCCAGCCCCGGGAAGGCGCGGGGATCAATTGCGACAGCAGCACCCCGGAGGCCGCGTGGGTTATTGGATCCACGGCCACCTGCCCGTTTGCGTGCCGTAGTGGGGGAACTGGCGCAGGAGATCATCCCTCAAGGCCAGGGCGTGGGGGTAGCGTTCGTCCACCTTTTTTTTCAGGCACTTCATAATAATATCTTCCAAGGCCGGGGGGATTTCCGGGTTCTCCTCCCGGGGCGGCAGGGGTTCCTGCTCCAGGATCATGTCGATGAGCAGCTTTTCCACTTCGCTGTAAAACGGCAGTTCCCCGGTGTACAGGAGATACATGAGCACGCCGATGGCCCAGATGTCGCTCCGGCGCTCGCTTCCCCCCATGATCTGCTCCGGGGCCATGAAGGGCCGGGAGCCCACCACCGTGGCCCCGATATCTTTTTCTTTCAGGATCTTGGCCGCGCCGAAATCCAGCAGTTTGAGAACCCCGTCCGGCTGGATGATGATGTTGCTGGGTTTGAGGTCGCCGTGAACCACCGAGGGG